>JBBRGN010000172.1:0-10738 GCA_038240665.1 Chitinophagales bacterium
GAATCCCGCCGTGGTCTACCAGAACCAACTTGATTTGGTTGATGATAACGCCAATGTTAGTGTCTTGTGATCCAATCGTAGCGCCGATCACATCGCCTGTGGTTCCAAAAATTCCGTTGGGCTCATTTTCTGGATTTTCACCTTCAAAATACTTGTCACCAATGATGTAGTAGTTGTCTGGTCCTTCAATAATGGCAGGGTCATAGGCATGCCAAGTGATGTCTACCCCTCCCGGGTTTTCGATGTTTTTTACAACTATCAGAACCCTCTTGGTTCCGTCAGTTGCTGCGTCCATTAGTTTTTGTAGTTCTTCCTCGTGAATTAAAGCGAATTTCTTTTTACTTGCGCCCCAGTAGCTTGCAAGCAATTTGTCTCTTTCAGCAGTGGTAATGGTCAATCCCGACTCCCAAGGCCCGGTGCCTTCTTGGACAATGTACTGGCTTTTTTCAAAAATTCCCATGGTTAAAAATTTAGGGTTAATTAATTATAAATTATTAATAAAAAAACAAATCTTATTATCAATATGCAGAGGTGGTAAAAAATCAATTTCATTACGTCTATTTTCCATTTGATTTACTGGAGGGGTAGGATCTTGTACCACTACCCGTTTTTGATTGTTGTCTTCTACAGCGGCTATTGCTAGTATGGCATGATTGGGTTGCGCGTTCCAATCCTTATTGGTATTCACCAGAAGGAGAATGGGCTGCTGCCGATTATTCAACTGATCTACCAGCTCTTTCCAATCCATTTCAGCATCCATTTTCGCTGAACTATATCTAAAATTTAATTGCAGTAACAAAAGTAGATCCTCTGCGGTAACTGCTGCTTTGCAAGGATGTTTTGCTTTGTCCTCCTTACAATTGCATTCCCGATTCAAATATTGAGATACAATTTCACATTGCGACAATGTCTTTCCTAAGTGATTTACTGGAAAGCGATGGTAATTAAAAAGCATTTCCAAACATGCTGCCCAACACCAACTGCTGTCCTGCTGATGAACCATTGGAATAGCTAAACATGAATTCCCGGTTGATGTCAACATGGTTTAGATGATATTGCGTTTAATGGCTTCTCTTACTGCTTCTTGTGCCGAATTGACATGTAGTTTTTTATAGATCGCATCAATGTAATCATTAACTGTATGAATGGATAAGTTAAGTCGATCGGCCACCATGATGCGGTTATTGCCATCCACCATCTTTTGTAATACTTCTTTTTCTCTAGGAGTAAAACTTACATAGTCTTTTTGCTCCGTTACTTCTTTGGCATTCATCATCCGCATGGCTCGAATAGCGATGCTTGGCGACATGTGTCCACCGCCTGCCGCTACGTCTTTAATTGCGTCCTCGACTTCTTTCGGCTGGTTGTTTCCTTTTACCACATATCCTGAGGCTCCAGCGCAAATCGCTCCAAAAATCACGTCATTATCCATAAAAGTAGTCAGCATCACCAATTTTATGTCTGGATAAACTTTAATCAATTGTTCCAAGGCATTGACTCCGTTGGTGCCGGGCATTTGATAGTCCATCAATACCACATCTGGACTGTGTTCAGCATAAGCCTTCAGTACGTTTTTGGCATCCGGAAAAGTGGCTACGATGTTGATCTCCTCAGAATCTTCAAAAAAAAGAAGTATTCCTTTGCGGAAAGCAGCATCATCATCAAACATGATTACTTTTAACATGGGTTCAATTTGAGGTAAAATTATTTTAAAATATTTTATGGCGCAATCCCTAGATCAGGGGGATGTGATGAACGCAATGATTGCCGCCCCACTTATAATTCAGGAATCAGCATGGTAATGATCATGCCTTGCCTCGGTTGTGATTGTATATCAAGATCGATAAAGGAATTCTTGGCGCGTTCTTTAAAATTTTTCAATCCGTTACCTTCATAATTTTTATCCAAATCCAGACCGATGCCGTCATCTTGTATCCTCAACAAAATCCCTTCTCTTAATTTTTCAATGTTGATGTTGGCGTTTTTGGCTTTTGAATGCTTGACCAAATTGTTAATGGCTTCTTTATACATCAGGTAAACATTGCGACGCTGATCAGGATTTATTTTCAGCTTATTGGCATCTATTCCTTGCTTTTCAAGGCGGTTCTCGATGGTACAATTGATGTCGGCAGCGCTTAGCAATTGTACCGTGAATGAACGCATCTTTTCCAATAGCTCGCCAAAAGAGTCATTTTTCGGGTTGATCGACCAAACGGTATCGCGTAGATTTTCGATGGTTTTATTAGAAGAATCATAAATGTCGTCCAAAGTTTCCAAGGCTTCTGGAGCCTTGGTGCTCAGTTTCCTTTTTAGACCCATCGTAAAAAAGGAAATACTGCTCAAGGTTGACCCTACCTCATCGTGCAGATCGCTGGCTATTTGGGTGCGTAACTTCTCTTCTTTCATTTTTTGACGACTCAAATTGGATGCCCAAGCAAAGGCTATAACGCCAACAGCCAGGGAAGTAGCTAAGATTAAGGCTACTAAAAACTGCCATTGTTCCCACCATAGTTCATTCTTGATGATGGGAGTATTAATGGCGTGGCGAACAGCTCCATCTTGACCGATAACTTTAATTTCCAAGTTATATTTGCCGCCGTACAGATTGGTGTAGCGGATTTCGGGATAAAGGCTTTTTAAAGGGTTTTTATCAAATCCTTTTAAAAAGTAGTCTAATGTATCGCCGATTTGAAAAGAATCAATGACAATTTGAAGATCATCGGCATTGGTCGGTAATTTGACTAAAATGCCCAAATTCAGTTTTTTCTCCTCACCGTTTATCAGTATTTTTCCGATCCCTGAATGATAGGTTTGCGAAGCTGCAAATAGATTGTAAATCGATAGGGTAAAAATCAGAACGCTTAGGTGTTTTTTCATTTTTTGCTTCTTAACTTACGCAAAATGAATGTCCAGATGCTGAAGTTGTAATCCCTTTGATGGCCAAGTAAAATGAAACCAAGCTAATTGTTTTGAAAAAAAACGCTTATTTTAATACTTTTAAAGTACTATTTACAGCGTTTTATGCTCAAGAAGTTTAAAAACCCAATTACAATTTTACCAAAAAATGGAAACTTATAAATTGTCCTAAATGCCCTAAATTTATAGAACCTTTTTTCTTAGCGTTCAAAAAATGGTAATACAACTTCCCTATCTGTGTTCTTTTTCCAAAAATAGCTATTTTCGACAATACATTAAGTGCTTTTTGTTAATTTTTTCTCCATTTTTCACCATGAATCAAATCATTAACCGCCAATCGATTGAATGGCTTGAAAATGCAGACCCGATATTCGGAGCAATTTCCAAGCAATTTGGTGTTCCCCCCAATTGGCAACGCCCTCCCGGTTTTGTATCCTTGTGCCGCATCATTTTGGAACAACAAGTTTCTTTAGAATCGGCCAATTCCTGTTATCAAAAATTAAAGGACCGCTTGACGGACATTACACCTGCGGCTTTACTTTCCTTAAACACGGAGGAAATGCGCGGCTGTTTTGTGAGTCGACAAAAAGCGAGCTACCTGCACGCGCTCGCCAGCGCTGTGATAGAGAAAAAATTGGAATTGGAAAAACTAAGGGCTATGGAACTGCCCGCCATCCGCCATCAATTGACCCAAATCAAAGGCATTGGAAATTGGACAGTCGACGTATACATGCTTTTTTGCCTGCAATCGCCAGATGTTTTGCCGCTTGGTGATGTAGCAGTGTTGCGCACCTTAAAGGAATTAAAAGGCTGGGATAAAGTGGACTTGATTTCGCAGCAATCGGAGCCATGGCGGCCTTACCGCAGCACCGCAGTTTTTTATCTCTGGCATTACTACCTTAATATCCGAAAGCGATCTATTGTGTTTGAGTAGAGAACATAACACATGGGCATAAAAAAAGGAACCTTCTTTTGGAAGATTCCCTTTGGAGCGGATGATCAGGCTCGAACCGACGACCTCAACCTTGGCAAGGTTGCGCTCTACCAACTGAGCTACATCCGCATCTTTGCTTTTCGGTCGGCAAATATAAGCGCTCCTTTTAATTTTCAGCCTTTATTGGAAATATTTTTTTCAAAAAAAAATTAGTCGCTCTTCAGCCTTTTTCTATCGATTGCCTCGAAGGTATTGATAGTCAAGAACTCCAGCTTTTTTACCTTACAAAAATCAACAAACAAGGCAGCAAAAAAACTGACATTCTGACACGAAGAACTAAAATTAAGCTTACCTTTGTAGGCTATTGGCAAAGAGTCGGGGGTGTTTTTTCAATTTGGAACCTCTTCCCGCTTGCCCGTATTTTTTAGCCATATTTAGATTGCCAACAACTTTGTACAATGCAACTTTACGACGATAACCCAACTTTGGCTCCGCTGTTGAAAAAGGAAATCAATGAAGACCAACAAGGTGCGGTATTTTTCCAGGAGCTTCCATCAATTGTCGCTGATGGGGAGTCGCGCCATTTTTACATTGAAAGTTATGGCTGTCAAATGAATTTTAGCGACAGCGAAATCGTAGCTTCTATTTTAGGGGAGGCCGGTTTTCGTCCCACCCGCAATGTTGAGATCGCCGATCTGATCCTGATCAATACTTGTTCCATTCGCGAAAAAGCCGAAGAAACCGTTCGCAAACGCCTCAAAGTGTTTGATGTAGTCAAAAAACGACGCCCTGGAACCCTAGTTGGAGTACTGGGTTGTATGGCCGAGCGGTTGAAAAGCCGTTTTCTGGAGGAAGAAAAACTGGTGGACATGGTGGTTGGCCCCGATGCTTACCGTGACCTCCCGGGATTGGTGGCTACTGCAACCGATGGCGAAAAAGGAGTCAACGTTTTTCTTTCTCGCGAAGAAACCTATGCTGACATCAGTCCTTTACGCTTGGGTTCAAACGGCGTTAGTGCTTTTATTTCCATTATGCGGGGTTGCGACAACATGTGCTCCTTTTGCGTGGTTCCCTTCACCCGCGGACGCGAGCGCAGCCGCGACGCCTTTAGCATCGTTGCCGAAGCCCAAGATCTGTTCAAAAATGGATACCGCGAAGTTACTTTGCTTGGTCAAAACGTAGACTCTTACAAATGGACCAACCCTTCCAGCGAAGAATTGGTCAACTTTGCTGGGTTGCTGGAAATGACCGCGCAGATTCACCCCGATCTACGGGTGCGTTTTTCCACCTCCCACCCCAAAGACATGACCGACGAGGTGTTGCACGCCATCGCCAAATACGAAAACATCTGTGATTATATTCACTTGCCCGTACAATCGGGAAACAGCCGGGTTTTGGATTTGATGAACCGTACCTACGACCGCGCTTGGTACATGGATCGGATTCACTCCATTCGCCATATTTTGCCCGAATGCGCCATTAGTTCAGACATTATCGCCGGTTTTTGTACCGAAACAGAAGAAGAACACCAAGAGACCTTGAGCATCATGACTTTTTCCGATTACAGCATGTCGTATATGTTTGCCTATTCAGAACGCCCAGGCACTTTAGCTGCCCGCAAATTTGCCGATGATATACCCTTGGAGGTAAAAAAACGCCGCTTACAGGAAATCATTCTGTTGCAAAACCAAATGTCTTACGAAAACAACAAGCGGGACATCGGCAAAACCTTTAAAGTGCTGATTGAAGGGGATTCCAAAAAATCCAGCGCTGATTTTTGTGGCCGCAATTCGCAAAATAAAATGATCGTATTTCCTAAAGTTGACGGTTTTCAACCCGGACAATACATACAGGTAAAAGTAAATCAGGTTACGGTTGCGACGCTACTTGGAAAAGCCGTTTTTAATTAGTTTTTGAGAAAAAAAGAGCTCTATAACCGCTGAAAATAGCCAATGGATAACCTCCAAGTCATAAAACAACGTTTTGGAATCGTCGGACAGTCGGCACTGCTCGAGCGTGCACTCAGCACCGCAGTCCGGGTTTCTTCCACCGATTTGACCGTACTCATTACCGGCGAAAGCGGTGTAGGTAAAGAAGTTTTTTCCAAAATCATTCATTCGCTAAGCTCCCGTAAACACAACCAGTTCATCGCCATCAACTGTGGCGCTATTCCCGAAGGCACCATCAACTCCGAGCTTTTTGGCCACGAAAAAGGAGCTTTTACTGGCGCCAACTCTGATCGTAAAGGGTATTTTGAAGCCTACGACGGCGGCACGATTTTTTTGGATGAAGTCGGCGAAATGCCCCTCGACACCCAAGCTTATTTGTTGCGCATCCTTGAAAGCGGGGAATTCATCCGCGTGGGATCCAATAGAGTATTAAAAACTGATGTCCGGATCATTGCCGCTACCAACGTAGACCTAGAAGACCGCATAAAAAAAGGTAAATTCCGCGAAGACCTCTACTACCGATTGAATACGGTTTCCATTCATGTACCAGCCTTGCGCGATCGACAAGAAGATATTTTTATGCTGTTCCGCAAATTTGCGGTGGATTTTGCGGAAAAATACCGCATGCAACCCATTCAATTGGAAGAACGCGCCCGCCTTCTAATTGAAAACTACTCCTGGCCAGGCAATGTACGTGAGCTCAAAAATGTAGCAGAAAAAGTATCGGTACTTTCTGAAGATCGTTTTTTGAGTACAGAAAAACTGTTGGAAATCGTCCCCAATATTCAGGAGCGCAATCTCCCCATGATTAGCACGAACGGACGCAACAGCAACTTGGACGAACGCGACATCTTGTATAAGGTACTTTTTGACATGAAACACGATATGAATGACCTCAAATCCTTGGTGTTTGAGCTGATTCGCAGCAATGATTTGCAAGTGCCCGACAACCGCAATTTAAGTTCGATGGAAAAAGCGGTCAGCTCCACTGGCAATCGACAAGTGGTTCAAGAACTACCTTATTCCGTGTTGCCCAATTATGAGGAAGAGGACAATCAAAACAGCAACGATCGTCAAGAGTCTCACTTGCCGATGATATTTTCACCACAGCCGGAGGTAGTCCAAAACGGAAATAGCTTTAATTCGGTAGAGATTTTGGATGAAAATTTAAGATTGGAAGATCACGAAAAAAACTTGATTACCAAGGCTTTGCGCAAATTTAAAAGCCGTAGAAAAGAGGCCGCTCAAGAACTGGGTATCTCCGAACGCACCTTGTACCGCAAAATCAAACAATACAACCTCTAGGGCTATGTCAAGGAACAGAATTTGGATCAAGACCGCGGTATTGTTGTCGCTGAGCTTTTTTTTAAATGCTTGTTATTCTTTAAAAAGTACGAGCATTGACCCTACAATCCGCTCCTATTTCATACCCCAGTTTGAAGTAACCGCCGAAAACGCTTTGCCTAACTTAGGACCCCGACTTACCGAAGCCTTAAAAGATAAAATTCGTTTGGAATCGCGTTTGTTGTTTAAACCCGAAGGGCCAGACATTGAATTACGCGGCACTTTGGTGGATTACCGCATCACCGCCGAAGCTCCCAAACCCGGTGAAATTACCGCCATCAACCGTTTGACCATCATTTTAGCCGTGGAGTATTTCAACAACCTTACTCAAAAACAAGTTTGGAAACGCAATTTTCAGTTCTTCTACGATTTTTCTCCGGAAAAAGAATTGGCCACCGTCCAAGATGAAGCCTTAAGGGTGATCTCCAAACAGCTGATGGAAGATATTTTTAACGCCGCATTCACCGATTGGTAATTGTTTTTATCTAATGATGAATGGAAAGGGCGCGCACCTTATAGTTAAAGGATCTATGAGTCGCCCCACTTCGTTCAGCCATTCAACCATTTATTGCTCACCAGCTCACTTTCGGGTTTTCGCCCAATTCATTATTCATCATTAGCATTTGAACTTGAACAGTCATCGAATCAACTACAACGGCCAAATTTATGCGGGGAGCCACTTGGCTTTACCGGCATCCAACCGCGCATTCCGCTATGGTGACGGCTGTATAGAAAAACTATGCAAAACCAAAGGTAATTTCCCGCTGCTGCGTTACCATTTGCAACGCTTGTACCGCAACCTAGCCGTATTACAAATCAAAGTTCCGGCTGAATGGACGCTTTCGTTTTGGCAACGCGAGCTCGACCTCGTTAGCGAAGACATGGAACATGGACAACTGCGTTTAACCGTTTTTCGCAACGATGGCGGCGATTATCGTCCTACCGACAACAATGGATCTTTCCTCATCGAGGCTAGCAGTTCCGAACAACCCGCTTATCAATGGGAAAACACCGGACTCAGCGTGGCCATTTGTAGTACTGTACGCCTGCAAGCCGATAACATCCTCTCCAACATCAAGAGTTGCAATGCCTTACCCTATGTTTTGGCGGGTTTATTCAACCATGCCAATCAACTCGGCGATTGCTTGTTGCTCAATCAACACGAGCGCCTGGCGGAGACCTCGCAAGCCAATATTTTTTTATTGACCGATGGCGAATTGTTCACCCCTCCCCTATCTGAAGGATGTATCGATGGTGTGATGCGGCGGTTTTTGTTGGAGGAAGCCCCCAAAGCAGGTTGGATCATCCACGAAAAACCCTTGCGTCCGGCAGATTTGCGGCGTGCCAGTGAGGTACTGATTTCTAATTCCGTGACTGGCGTACGTTGGGTAAAATTGTTTGGTGATCGCAATTTTGGGTACCAAGAAACCCAAAAAATGCAAGACTGGATTCGCGAGACCCTTTAAATTTAGACCAGCCAGGTTAATACAGGTTGCAGTTCGGGTAGTCACTATTGGGTCATTGGCCTGAAGTTCTTTTGTATTGGCCGAAAAAATTAGCCGTCCAATTAATTTTGATCGTACGTAGGGGTGGGAATCATATAAAGCATCTACCTGATACCGACTTTCAAAATCACCGTATGACTACACCTACTGCTACTATCCTCAGCGCCCCCAATCGCCTGCAAGCAGTCGACGCCCTGAGGGGATTCGCGCTTTGGGGCATCCTGGTTGCCCACATGCTGGAGCAATACTATGCTGGCGCACCGCCAAAAGGCCACGACATCTACGCGATGGGGCCGATGCCCGATCCTATTTTTCTAATTTTTACGGAGATTGTGATCCGCGGCAAGTTTTTTGCCATTTTCTCTTTTCTATTTGGGCTTAGTTTTTTTCTTCAAATGGACGGTGCTGCTCAGAAAGGCGTCAATTTCTTGGGTCGATTTAGCTGGCGTTTGGTGCTGTTGATGATCATTGGCACGGTGCACCACCTGTTTTATCGTGGCGATATCCTCAATGTTTTTGCGCCGCTGGGTTTTCTTTTGGTGTTGTTTTATCGTGCGTCCAATCGGGTAGTGTTGGGTGCGGCAGCTTTTTTGCTATTTGGCGGGCCGCGTTTTATCATCTACGCTTGGCGCAATTATACTGGTTTCCCGCCCGAAAATCCCGAAGCCGATGAAGCCGCCAATGCCATTTATTATGAAACCGTCAAACACGGCAGTCTTCTCCAGGTATTTTGGACCAACTTCAGCACGGGGCTAGCCTCAAAATTCAATTTCCAATTTGACCTACCCAGTCGGGGCTACATTTCCATGGGATTATTCCTATTGGGGATGTATTTTGGCCGCATTCGCTTTTTCGAAAACCCCGTCGCCTACCGCAAAGCCATGCGCATCGTGGTCATTGCTACTGTGCCAGCCATCGCTTTACTGGCGGCGATCCTGTATTTTGCATTAGGGGGCGGCGAAAACGCCCAATTCCCTTCCATCCAAGCTATGATCGGTTGGACTGCCATGGATTTGGTCAACAACATGCTGGCCGCCATGCTGGTGTGCGCCTTTGTGCTGATTTTTATGCGTCCAAAAGGCGCGGCATTCCTAGGCGGTTTGGCACCATATGGCAAAATGGCCTTGACCAATTACGTGATGCAATCGGTGATCGGTACGTTCATCTTTTTTGGTTGGGGCCTTGGTAAGTTGGGGGATGTGGGCACCACCGTCACATTCCTCATCGCCAATGGGGTCTTTATCGCGCAATTGTATTTTAGTAAATTTTGGCTGGCTCGATTCCACTATGGTCCGCTGGAATGGTTGTGGCGCTCAGGGACTTATGGGAAGTGGGCGATGATGGGAAGGGAGAAGAGTGATCATTAAAGTTCATCAAACAAGCGAAGTTAAAAATTTGACTTTACGGGATTTAAAAATACGATTCGCTTGAACACCCAGCAATACTTGACTGGACGCCATTGAAAAGTGTCAATTAAAGAAGTAAAGAAAATGAACATTTATAAAAATTGGGCTATGATTTCAAGATAAAATCATAGCCCAATTTTTTTTCCTTACTTCTGCCCCAGCGCATCCCACATCAAAAACCGCGCACGATTCACATCGCTTACCACTTTGGTATCCACGTTGATGTACAACAATTTTCCAGAACCATCCGGTGTATAAGCGGGCCAACTCGGCACCCCAACACCATTTGGATTGCTGGTTTTGACAAAATGTTCGTAAATGCTTTGAAAAACATTGGAGACTACAAAATCATCCGCTTGCCAGTCGTACACGCGGTTGGTAGGTAAATTGCCCATGGCGTATTCGATTTCGGCGGAGTGAACGGCACCTTTTGCAATCGGCGCTTTGGGTTTGGTGGGATCATCGCTGCGGATGATGCCGCCGGCCAATCCTGCTGTTGCATTGCCCATCTCCGGACGCATGGCGGGGCGTGGTCGCGCGTAAAGGTAGCGAAAAACGGGTTTTCCGCCGGTTTGACTTTGCAGGTCGCACCATTTCCAGGTGCTAAAACCGGTAAAACGTTCGCTGGAAAAATCAATCGCCGCTTGCATTACTTCATCCGCATTGCTAACGGGGTACATTTTG
>JBBRGN010000173.1:0-10691 GCA_038240665.1 Chitinophagales bacterium
CTACGCTGGTTAAAGAAATCACCATTATCACCACTGGTTTGGATTCTTTTTTTTTGCAAATCAAGCACTTAGGGATTCCCTACCAAGTCATTCAGACCTATCCTGTAGCGAATTTGGTACGATTGACAATACCTGAACCCGCAGTCATTGCTCGAATTGCCCTTTTATCTTCAGTGCTTTCTATCGATGTAGGTCGGCGAAATCCGAGTCTAGAACGGAGTGTTCCGAGTTTCAACCTGGCCATTAATCACGTGAATCGGGTTCACCACTATTATCCCTATTTAGATGGTCGCGGCCAGACCCTTTCCCTTAAAGAGAATGTATTTGATACCGCCGACATCGACTTCAAAGGCCGTTTTTTTCTAAATTTTAATACCTCTCGAGAACTTTCATCACATGCCACCTTTATGGCTACGACCATTATTGGTGCAGGCAATAGCGATTTTACGGGTACCGGGGTGGCGCGCGGCGCGCGAATGACGTCCAACAACTTCAACATACTACTGCCCAGTAATCCCATTGAATACGTTAACCAAGCAATAACAGTAGAGAATCATTCTTATGGCGTGGGGGTTGAGAATTATTATGGAGCGGAAGCACTGGCATATGATGTCAGTACCCGCGAAAACCCAGCCCTAGTACACGTTTTTTCAGCAGGTAATCGCGGGAATGAGGTCAGTGACAGCGACCGCTATCGTGGACTGCGCGGGACTGCCAATTTCACTGGCAATTTCAAAATGGCTAAAAACGTATTGGTGATCGGGGCTTTGGACTCTGCGGGTCAGGTAGCACCGTTGAGTTCACGCGGGCCAGCCTACGATGGGCGCATCAAGCCCGATCTGGTAGCTTACGGCCCAGATGGAAGTTCCGGTGCTGCCGCTTTGGTTTCTGGGGCAGCTTTACTGCTCCAACAATTGTATCAAGACCAAAACCCCGGGGAGAAGCCTTCTTCGGCGCTTATCCGGGCCTTGTTGATCAATGGTGCTGATGATTTAGATGCGCCGGGACCTGATTTCAATGGGGGCTACGGCAGCCTGAATGTACTTCGATCGGTAGAAGCGCTGCACAAAAAAAGATATTTGCGCCAAGTAATTACCTCCGGTCAAACCCTGACGCTACCGCTAGACATTCCAGTTGGCGCCCGTGAGCTACGGGTTGCATTGGCTTGGAACGAACCTCCTGGCGCAGCGGTCAACACCGGACCCAATGCCCACGCGGTCAACCAACAGATTCTCCTGGCCTTACAACTGCCTGGAACAACCGACTTGATTCTCCCTTGGAAGCTGGATACTGCCAAGAATAACCTCCATCAATTGGCTACCCGTGGACCAGACCTCATCAACAATTTCAAGCAGATTTCATTTGCCAATCCGCTAAGTGGCACCGCACAAATACAACTAACTGGTCGCTTGATCGGCAGTGGAAAAACTACCGATGTGCAGGAGGTTTTTGTGGTGTATGATTACGAGACGACGTCCGGAATTTCTTGGCAATTCCCAACTGCTGTCGACTTTCTCAAGGCTGGAAAAAACAATGTGCTGCGGTGGCAAGGCGGCGATAGAAAAACGGCGGCATTGTCCTACACGGTTGATGAAGGTAAAAACTGGCGCTTGATCGATCCGCAGGTTGATCTGCACCAAAAAGCTTACAACTGGCTTGCGCCCGATACTTTTGCCCAAGTTAGGTTCCAATTGAAAATGGATACCGAAACGTTGGTTTCCGATTCTGTCAGCTTATCCGGCGTTCTGGGTTTACAAACGGGATTCAACTGCGCTGAGGATGTGTTGTTGTTTTGGCGCGGACAACCCGGCGCAAAAGCCTACCAAATCTGGGGATTGGGGGGGCGTTCTTTGGAAAAAACAACCACTACTGCCGATACTTTTATCGTGATTGATAAAAATATTTTCCCCAACGCCTACTTTGCTGTAGCGCCAGTGCTGCCCAATGGTGCAATGGGTATCCGGAGTTTTGCGATTAATTTTAACACTCAAGGAGTAGGCTGCTATGTCAAAAGTTTATTGGCCGAACCCATACTGAATCAATCTGCCATTCGATTAGACCTGTTGTTGGGTGCTAATTTTGGACTTGCGGAGATTTTTTTTGAAAAAAAACGGGGCAATGATTTCGTAGCTTTTGCCAAAGTACCTGTCCAATCTCGGCTAACTTATACCTTAACAGATACTGAAATCCGCAACGGTGTGAACACTTACCGCGCAAAGCTCATTTTAACCAACCGCGATACCGTCTACAGTCCGGAAACGGAGGTTTATACCCTCGCAAACGATCATTTTTTGCTCTTTCCCAATCCCGTTTCTACACAAGGAGAATTGTTGTTTTTGGCTGATCAGTCTGCTCGTTTTGAGTTGTTTGATCTCATGGGACGTCGGCAATTGTCGCTGATCATTCCAGGCGGCTTGGAAACTATACCCACCAGCACACTTGTACCTGGAGTCTACTATTGGATCACTAAAGCACCCGACAGCAAGGCGATATTAGCCAATGGAAGGATTATAGTCGTCCATTAGCGTTTGCTTTATGGATTAGGCTCAGGCGTTCAAAAAAAACTTTTTACACAAACTTTACAAATCAAATTCAACTGCCGCAACTTACCTACTAAGAAAGTGTTCAGAAAACTTTACTTTTGCACCACATTTTCCTAACCAAATCAAGGAACTCTACGCCATGAATAAAACGGCTATTTTCGACCAATTCATTGATCGTCATATCGGGCCAAATGAAGAGGAATTGCAGGCCATGTTAAGCGTGATTAACGCTGCTTCGCTGGATCAGTTGATTGATGAGACCGTACCTGCTAACATCCGCTTGAAAGGCGATTTCCCATTGCCAGAGGCTTTGTCGGAATTTGAATACCTGCAAGAACTACAACATACTGCTGCAAAAAACAAAGTGTTCAAAAACTACCTTGGCTTGGGTTATTTTGGAACCATAACGCCGGCGGTTATTTCCCGAAATATTTTTCAGAATCCGGGTTGGTACACCCAATACACGCCCTACCAAGCGGAGATTGCGCAGGGTCGCCTTGAAGCCTTGTTGAATTACCAGACCATGGTCACTGACCTTACTGGTCTACCCATTGCCAACGCTTCTTTGCTGGATGAGGGGACTTCCGCAGCCGAAGCCATGGCGATGTTTCATTCGATAAAAAATAAAAAAACCAAGACGGCAAATACTTTTTTGGTATCCGACCAAGTGTTGCCACAAACCATAGACCTGCTTTACACCCGCGCAGAACCGCTGGGCATTGAGATCGTGGTACAAGCTTGGCAATCATTTGAGTTTACGGCCGAAACCTTTGGTATTTTACTCCAATACCCAACTGCAAATGGCAGTGTAGAAGATTATCGAGCGCTAACTGAAAAAGCAAAAGCACAAGAAATTTATGTCACGGTCGCTTCTGACTTGCTGGCATTGGCTTTGCTAACTCCTCCCGGTGAGTGGGGCGCGGATGCCGTTGTCGGCAACTCCCAACGTTTTGGCGTACCCCTGGGATATGGCGGCCCTCACGCGGCCTTTTTTGCTACCAAAGACGATTTCAAACGCTTGATCCCCGGTCGCATCATCGGCGTATCCATAGATGTGAAGGGCAAAAGAGCCTTGCGCATGGCGCTACAAACCCGCGAACAACACATTCGTCGGGAAAAAGCAACGTCGAATATCTGCACTGCACAGGCTTTGCTGGCCATCATGGCGGGTATGTACGCGACCTATCACGGCCCCAAAGGCATCAAAGCCATTTCCGAGCGGGTACACGCCTTGACGCAAGTGTTGGAACGCAACCTACGCCACCTAGGCTATCAACAAAACAACGCCTACTTTTTTGATACCCTCCACCTCACGGCTGATGCGGTTTGGCAAGAAAAAATCAAAACGGCGGCGCTGGCCGCCGAAATCAATTTCTATTATACGGCTACAGGGGTACAAATTTCGCTGGATGAAACGACCACCCTGGCGGATGTCCAGACGCTCGTTGGTCTTTTTGCGGGTCTAAAAGGCGGTAATGGCGCATTTGATGCGGTAGATCCTGCTGCGCCCCAATTGCCCGCTGCCCTATTGCGCGAAAGCGGGTTTTTGACTCATGCGGTTTTCAACAGCTACCATACCGAGAGCAAGATGATGCGCTACATCAAGCGTTTGGAAAACCGCGATTTGTCACTTACCCATTCGATGATTCCACTGGGCTCTTGTACCATGAAACTTAATGCCGCTGCGGAATTGATCCCGGTGAGCTGGCCAGCTTTTGCCAATTTGCACCCCTTTGCGCCACTGGATCAAACCTTGGGCTATCAGCAAATTTTTCAAGAACTGGAGCACTACTTGTGTATTTCTACCGGTTTTGCCGCTTGTTCCTTACAACCCAATTCTGGAGCACAAGGTGAATATGCGGGTTTGTTGACCATTCGGGCATATCATGCTGCTCAAGACAATACGCACCGTAAGATCGCACTGATTCCTTCCTCTGCGCACGGCACCAACCCCGCCAGCGCAGTCATGGCTGGTATGGAAGTAGTGGTGGTCAATTGCGATGACAATGGAAACATCGACGTGGCCGACTTAAAAGCGAAAGCGGAAGCTCATACCAATAATTTGGCGTGTTTGATGGTGACTTATCCCTCCACGCACGGGGTTTTTGAGACCAACATCAACGCCATCTGCGACATCATTCACCAACATGGCGGCAAAGTCTATATGGATGGTGCTAACATGAATGCCCAGGTTGGCCTCACTAGTCCAGCACAAATTGGCGCGGATGTTTGTCACCTCAACTTGCACAAAACTTTCGCCATCCCCCACGGTGGTGGTGGCCCTGGTATGGGACCCATTTGCGTCAACGAAAGTTTACAACCTTTTTTGCCAAAACACAAGATGGCAAGCACCGGCGGCGAACAGGGCATTCATGCCGTTTCTGCTGCGCCTTGGGGCAGTGCTAGCATCTTGTTGATCAGCTATGGCTATGTAAAAATGTTGGGTAAAAAAGGCGTAATTGACTCTACTAAATATGCCATTCTTAACGCGAACTACATCAAAGCGCGTTTAGAAGATGCTTACCCGGTACTTTACGCAGGCGAACATGGTCGCAGTGCACACGAACTAATTTTAGATTTGCGTCCATTCAAGTCCTTGGTCAGTGCGGAAGATGTGGCCAAGCGTTTGATTGACTATGGTTTCCATGCGCCAACGCTATCCTTCCCGGTAGCAGGAACCATCATGATTGAACCCACCGAAAGCGAAAGCCAAGACGAGTTGGATCGTTTTTGCGATGCCATGTTGATGATTCGCCAAGAAATTGACGAAATTGCTACGGGCGCAGCCGATCCAAAATCAAATGTCTTGGTCAATGCTCCGCATACCGTAGACACCGTAACTGCCGACGATTGGAATTACCCCTATGCGCGGGAGAAGGCAGCTTATCCTTTGCCTTATTTGCGTCAAGGATTCAAATTTTGGCCCGAAGTCAGTCGAATCGACAATGCTTTTGGGGATCGCCATTTGGTGTGTACTTGTCCGCCGATGGAAGCATATGCGTCTTAGGAATGAGGAATAATGAATGATGAATGGTTGTGCAATGCGCAACCATTCATTGTTTTGCATATTACTAAAAACGAAGGGAATGATCATTGTAACGGGCGCTGCCGGGTTTATTGGAAGTTGTATGGTACGTTTACTCAACGATCTGGGGCATTACAACCTCATCGTGGTGGATGAATTCAGTAGAGCCGATAAAAACCGCAACCTACTGGGTAAGTCGTTTTTAGCCAAAGTAGACCGCGAGGAGCTTCCAGCCTGGATGGATCGGATGCACAAAAGTATTGAGTTTGTTTTCCACTTAGGTGCACGCACCGATACCACCGAACAAGATCAGGCCATTTTTGACCACCTCAATTTGCATTATTCCCAGCAGATCTGGAAACAATGTACCGCTTACAATATTCCCTTGGTTTATGCATCGAGCGCCGCTACTTATGGCTTGGGGGAACTCGGTTATGAAGATCGGCACGATCTCTGTGATCAGCTCCAGCCCTTGAATCCTTACGGGCGTTCCAAAAACGATTTCGACATCTGGGCGCTACAACAGGAAAAAATGCCGCTATTTTGGGCTGGCTTGAAGTTTTTCAATGTTTACGGCCCCAATGAGTACCACAAAGGCCGGATGGCTTCGGTGATCTTCCATACTTGTCGACAAATTGGGGAGACCGGTGCCATGAAATTGTTCCGCTCGCACCGTCCCGACTTCAAAGACGGCGAACAAAGCCGCGATTTCATCTACGTCAAGGATGTCATTTCAATTTGCTATTTTTTGTTCAAAAACCGCAGCCACAGCGGCATTTACAATACGGGTACGGGTAAGGCGCGTACTTTCCTCGATTTGGCAACGAATACCTTCCAAGCCATGGGATTGGAACCCAAGATTTCTTTTGTCGATACGCCTGCCGATATTCGGGATACCTACCAGTATTTTACCGAAGCGAATATGGGAAAACTACGCCGTATTGGGTATGATCAGCCTTTTTATTCCTTGGAGGAGGGGATTGAGGATTATGTCAAAAACTATATGCTGGGTGGCTTAGGGCCGAAGATTTATTAAGATTTGGAATTTCTAAAGTAAAAGTTGCTTTAAACCATTCTTCGAAATCAGTTAGAAGCGGGGCGTTGGTATTGAAATACCCACTTTGCACTGCATTGCCAAATGGCTTACTGGGTTCTTTTTGCCAGGCCAGCCAGGTATACTGAGTACTAGTACGCCCACGAATTTAATCCAGCATGCCAAACAACAACTAAAATTTCGTGATTTTAGGTTCCCGTCAAAGCTTCAAGGGTTTATTGAAGTCAGGTGTTAAGAAAAATCACCTATTTCACTGGATTTAAGCCCGCATAATAAATCAAATACCACTGGTCATCGAGTTTAGCAAAACGGCGCAGCATGGCGTATTTTCCACTTTCATGGGTGATTTGTTCAATCACTAAGCCATCTCCTATTGGATGCAACTGTTGTAGAAACCCACTCTTTTCAAAATCGATGGTTTTGTTGATTTTCCAATTGTCAACTTCCCAGCGGAAAGCTTTGCTGGCAATGGTTGCGCTATCGGCATTGTCGGGTATGCCCTCCATCGGGAATTGAATGTGCGCCATTTGGAAGACGGAATCTTGGTGGAATTTTTTGTAAAAAAGGGCGAAATCTGAAAAATCCGTCCTCACTCGGGGACGACAAGCGCTAAAAATCAGCAAACAAAGGGTCAAAAAGTACAGGATGCGGTTCATTTTCATGTTTAGATAGGTTCTCTATTATCAATACAAAACCATCCAAAAGTTACAAAAAAGCGCCCTATTCGTTTTTTCACCGCTTTTATCGGTCGGTAAGTTTGTGATAGTGGTCAGTTGTAAACCCCTCCTAAGTAGATAAAACCCTGCTACTGATCGGCTCAGGTATGCACGGTTGCTGTAATCCGCCTATTTTTGTAAAAAATCCAAATTATATATGCACCTATCTATTCAAAACCTAACAAAAACTTATGCCAACGGGGTTACAGCACTCAACGATGTATCGCTGGAAATTGGCAAAGGGATGTTTGGCTTGCTGGGCCCCAATGGCGCCGGAAAATCAACCTTGATGAAAATCGTCGCAACCCTGCTTGAGCCCACCAGCGGCAGCGTTCAGTTTGGCGATATTGACGTACTAAAAGAACCTGATGCTTTGCGGCGACGCCTGGGTTACTTGCCTCAGGAATTTGGCGTTTATCCCCGCATCACGCCGCCTGAATTGTTGCACCACATGGCCATTCTTAAAGGGATCATGAATAAAAATGAGCGTACCGAACTCATCAATGCTTTGCTGGAGCGGGTCAACCTATTTCAACACCGCAAAAAATACATCAGCAGTTTTTCGGGCGGGATGAAACAGCGGATTGGCATCGCCCAAGCCTTACTGGGCAGCCCACAATTGTTGATCGTCGATGAACCTACCGCCGGTCTTGACCCTGGCGAGCGCAACCGTTTTTACAACCTCCTGGCCGACATCGGCGATGAAGTAGCGGTTATACTTTCCACCCACATCGTGGAAGATGTTTATGAATTGTGCAACAACATGGCCATCATCGATAAAGGCAAATTGTTGTTCAGCGGTGCCCCAAAAGATGCCATCGACCAACTCAACGGAAAGATCTGGGAAAAAGCGATTCCAAAATCAGAAATTGCTGCTTATCAACAACAATACCGCGTCATTTCCAACCGCCTCGTAGCGGGCCAACCGCTGATTCATGTGCTGAGCACCGAGCATCCTGGGGATGGTTTTGCTCTTTCTGAGGCTGATTTGGAAGATGTATTTTTCTCCGCCATTACCAACCAAGGCTAAACAGCTGCAAAAACAACTTACTATGTTGATAGAATTTTTGCGGCTGGAATTGAAGCAGACCTTCAAACAGCCGATGGTATATATCTTTATCCTGATCAATTTTCTGATGATCTTTGGGGCAGCTACCAGCGATCAGATTCAGATTGGTGGTAGTGTAGGGAACATTCATAAAAACGCGCCTTTTATTGTCCTGTTTTGGTTGTCGTTTATGAGTTTCTTTTTTGGTTTGCTTTCCACCACCGCTTTTATGAACAATGCGGCACTGCGTGATTACAATTACCATTTCCACCAAATCCTCTTTTCAACTCCTTTGAAAAAAGCCGGATATTTCTGGGGGCGTTTCTTAGGAGGCTATATTGGTGCTATGACGCCGGCTTTTGGTGTTTTTCTGGCCATCTTTTTAGCGCCATACATGCCTTGGGTCGACGCAGAGCGTTATGGCACTTTTCCAGTGAATGCCTTGTGGAGCGGGATCTTTGTTTACATCATTCCCAATTTCTTTTTCTGTGCCGCCATTTTGTTTGGTGTTGCCACTTGGAGTCGAAGTACCATTACTTCTTTTGTTGCAGCGGTAGTTTTGCTGGTGGCTTATGGTGTTGCGCTGAATTTGGTATCTGACCTGGAAGATGAACAACTGGGGATGTTGCTAGATCCTTTTGCCATCAATACCACCACCATCGTTTCTAAATACTGGACGGTTCAAGAAAAAAATACCCTGGCGGTAGGCTTGAGCGGTTTGGTGCTCGTCAACCGTTTGATTTGGATGGGGGTTGCTGCGGTAGTACTTTTGTTGTCGTATTGGCGTTTTTCCTTTCAAGAAAAATCTCGGGCCGGCAAAAAGGACAAGTCTTCTTCCGAACCTGTTAAGGAGCTACCCATCTACGGTAACGTTTTTCCAGCGGTTACCCACCGTTACAATTTTTCCGCCAACCTGAAGCAATTTTCCAATCAAGTGAAGGTGGATTTTCTAGGCGTTTTGCGCAGTGTGCCTTTTGTGGTCATCATGCTATTGGGAGCTTTCAATATGGGTTTTGGGCTGGCCAATGCCGAAGAAGCTTATGGCGTCACGCAATTACCAGTTACGTACAATATAATCGACCTGATTCGGGGTTCGTTTAGCTTTTTTATTCTGGCCATCATCACCTTTTATTCCGGCACCATTGTGTGGAAAGAAAGGGATGCCAACATGAACGATCTCTACGATTCGCTTCCTTTTCCGGGATGGATCACCTATCTGTCCAAATATGTAACCGTAGTCGGTTTGGTGGCGGTGATCCTTATGGTGGCCATCGGGGCGGGTGTTTTGACACAAGCGCTGAAAGGGTATTACCATTTTCAGTTGGATGTTTACGTTTGGAGTTTTTTGGTATTGGATTTGTTGTCCTACGCTTTTTTCATCGCCGCAGCCATGGTCATCCACACCTTGGTCAACCAAAAATACCTGGGCTACTTTGTCTTCATTGTGTTCCTTATCCTCAATGAATTCATCTGGAATGTGTTCAAAATTGACAGCAACATGGTCTCTTTTGGCTCCGTGCCCAGCTACACCTATTCCGACATGAGCCAATGGGGGCCATACATCGCTGGCCTGACCTGGTTCAATTTTTATTGGGCGGTGTTTTGTGCTTTGTTGAGCGTGGTAGGCGTGTTGTTTTGGGTACGCGGACACGCAGGCGGCATCAAAGAACGGCTAGCCCAAGCAGGGCAGCGTTTTCGGCACCCGATGCTTCGCGGTGTTTCTCTTGGCTTGTTGATAGTTTGGTTGCTTACCGCCGGTTTTGTGTATTACAATGCCGAGGTATTGAACCCCCATCGACACTCAGAGCGCGGCATGGATCTCCAAGCCTCTTACGAGAAACAATACAAAAAATACGAAAAGATCGCGCAACCCCGATTTACGCGGCTGAAATACTTCATCGACATCTATCCGAAAGAAAGAGACGTGAGTGCCCGCGTAGAGATTACGATGGTCAACAAAAGCGATCAGCCGATTGATTCTGTTCACTTTACAATGGGTACGCCGGGATCGGGCTTTAAAAAACAAGTCAAAATTCCGGGCGCCAAGCTGGTGCTAAACGACAAAAAATTGGGATACCAGATTTACCGTTTGGCCAAAACCTTGTCCCCTGGCGATAGCCTCCATTTCCAGTTGCAATCGAAGTACGTTAGCAAAGGATTTGAAAACGAGGTCAGCTTTACGCAGGTGGTTCAAAATGGTACTTTTTTCAACAATTTCGACCTCTTGGCGCTGGTAGGCTACCAAGGTGACGGCGAGTTGTCAGAGAAAAAAGACCGCAAAAAAAGGGGGTTGAACCCCATTCGT
>JBBRGN010000174.1:0-10663 GCA_038240665.1 Chitinophagales bacterium
AGAAATGGGAAGATAATGCCGAATGTTTTTTGCGCATGTTTGCAAATGTGAACATGAGCTGAATAACCGATGGGCAAAAAAAAAGCTTCTGGAGATGTGGTTCTGCAGAAGCTCGAAAGAGAAAACGGTAATCCATTTTCAACTAAAGCTGCACAAATATAGAACTTGACAGGCATTTTCTCAAATCTTTTTGAGTAGGTCTGGAGAATGGATTATTGTTTTCTCACAATGAATTGAATTACAGTTGATTATTTAGCTGTAATTTGGAAAACTAATTTTCTCTAACCTCTACAAATGTGGTAAACATGAAAATGCTAACTTATGGAACTATCTTGACACTAGTATTATTTCTAGCCGTCAATGGGCTATTTGCCCAATCATCTCCCGAAACAGCTGCGCCTGCTGCAACACCTGCTGCCGCAACACCAGCTGCTGAACCTGAAGCTTCCAAATGGGATCTTAAAGGAGTGGTAGATGCTTATTATTTGGTGAACTCTAAAGGGGCAACTTTCCCAACGAGCTTTACCAACCGCTCCAACAACTTCATGTTGGGTATGGCCAACTTGATCCTTTCCAAAGAATCTGGAAAGGTAGGTTTTATGGCTGATGTGGCTTTTGGTCCACGTGCAGAAGCAGCCAACGGTTATGCCAACGCGACCGGAGCGATTTCTTCGCTTGCATTGGTAAAGCAGTTGTATGTAACGTATGCGCCAACCGATGCCTTAAAGTTTACATTTGGCAACTTTGGTACTTTCTATGGTTATGAAGTGATCGACGCGAACGTAAATATGAATTACTCTACGTCTTACATGTTCTCTTTCGGACCCTTCTACCATACGGGCTTAAAAGCCAACTTAAAGCTGAGTGAGAAATTTGCGGCAATGCTCGGGGTATTTGACGATACCGATACCAAGATCGATGTAGTAAAAGGCAAGCACGTAGGCGCTCAGTTGTCTTACGCCAGCGGCAATTTCTCGGTTTATTTGAACTACCTCACGGGTCGTTTTGCGGAAAAGACAGAAACTACGCCGGAGGTTTTCAACAACCAATTCGATATCACCAGTACGCTACAGGTGACGGAGAAATTTGGCTTGGGTTTGAATGCCGCTACCCGTAGATTAACTGCAAAAAATGGCGAAACTACCAGCTGGGTAGGTGCAGCGCTTTATGGAAAATATGCGTTCACTGACTTGTTCACTATGGCACTACGCAGCGAATTGATCAACGACAAGGATGGCATCATTTTGGGACAAACCGACAACAAGATTTTTGAAACTACTTTGTCGGCTCATTTCAATGTTGGTCCATTGCGCATCATTCCGGAAGTACGTTTTGACGCCAGCTCTAAAAAAGGTTCTTATGTTGCCAAAAATGGCGAGTTGTTGAAAGGAACCTCAGGTATCTTATTGGCAGCTGTATATAGCTTCTAATTCTTTCACGTGCAATATGTCTATTTTCACATACCTTTTAAATTGAAGCATGATGAGTAAAGCAAAGCTAGAGTACATTTGGTTGGACGGATACAAGCCCATGCAGAGCATGCGCAGTAAAACCAAAATTGTAGAAGACTTTAGTGGTAAATTGGAGGATTGTCCAATGTGGTCTTTTGATGGAAGTTCTACCGAGCAAGCACCGGGTAACTCTTCCGACTGTCTATTGAAACCTGTTGCCGTTTTTCCTGATCCAGGTCGCAAAAATGCTTACCTGGTGATGACCGAAGTATTGACTGCCGATGGCAAAGCACACGAGACCAACGGTCGCGCGATGATCGATGATGATGACAACGACTTCTGGTTTGGTTTTGAACAAGAATATTTTCTGTGGGATACAGCGATCAATAAGCCATTCGGTTTTCCAGAAAATGGCTACCCTGCACCTCAGGGCCCCTATTACTGCTCAGTTGGTGCCGGAAAGGCTTATGGCCGCGACGTGATCGAAGAGCATCTTGATCTATGCATTGAAGCTGGCCTCAACGTAGAAGGGATCAACGCTGAAGTGGCTACGGGTCAATGGGAATTCCAGATTTTTGCCAAAGGCGCTAAATCTGCTGGCGACCAAATTTGGGTAGCTCGCTACCTCCTGGATCGTACGGCTGAAAAATACGGTTTGGCGATCAACTACAACCCAAAACCTGTTCAAGGCGACTGGAACGGTTCGGGTATGCACGCCAACTTTTCTAATGAACTACTCCGTACTTGTGGTGACAAAGATACTTACACCAAAGTATTGGAAGCATTCCGTCCGCTTTTGGCTGAACACATCGCAGTGTATGGCCACGATAACCACCTTCGTCTTACGGGTAAGCACGAAACACAGTCTATTGATACGTTCAGCTATGGCGTGTCTGACCGTGGTGCTTCGATCCGTATTCCCGTGGTTACCGTTGAGCGTGGCTGGAAAGGCTATTTGGAAGACCGCCGTCCAAACTCTGCTGCAGATCCTTACAAGGTTGCTGCTCGGATCATCAAGACGGTTAAGTCTGCCAAAGTGTAGGACTCAGCTCGCTCTAGTTCCTGCATAGACATATGCCACTTGCCCGTCCTGAGTAACATCGGGATGGGTTTTTACAAATAACGAAGGGAGTCCTTGATGTTTCAAGTTGACTCCTTTTGTTGTTTACTTACACTTCGTTTTGACAAAAATAAAGGAATCGCCAAAATTCAATTTCTCGGGATGGGTAAACCGTAAACCCAAACTGTCTTCCGTTACTTCGCCATATCCTTCTAGCAGGCGATCGCCCTTCCGCAATAGCGCTACCTGACTTCTTGATTTTGTCCCTTCGGAAAAAAAATCAAAATCCCAAATCAGCGTATCGTTCCGCCAGTTGCCACTGACCCTGCCCTTGCTCTGGTCTTTTTCAAAATAATTGTAAGCCAAAATGCCGTCAATCTGGCCATCTTTAAGGTTAAATTGCAGTTCTGCGGTATCTTTTCCCGATACGGCTACATAGCATTGATCATAGCCAGTTGCTTTGGCTTCGGTTTTTTTTGTCTCCGCATTACAGCTCCAAATCAAACTTACTACAAGGAATAAAAGCACATTTTTTTGCATGATAAATTGGGTTAGGAAGATTAAAAAATTAAAAAACAGGATGGTGTTTTAAGCCAATCAAATGACGTGGTTTCTCTTTTTTATTCCATACCGCATGTATGGCCAGAGCCGCCCCAATGGCTGAAGCTTGAGGAACTTCCGCAGCGTAAACGGCTAGCTTAGGAAATGCGCGCGCCAGAAGCTGCATGTACAAGAGATTCATCGAAAAACCGCCATCGACAAAAACATGTTTGACCCCTGATTTACCCAACACCAGTTTGGTTGAACGGGATTGATCGCGTACTATTTTTAGCATCAGTGCATGATATGCTGTTTCGTAGTTGGCGGGTTTTGTTTTGGATTCGGCCTGTATTGTTTCAATGATGGCTTGGTCAAAAACCACCGTTTGATAATGGTTCAAGGGTTTATCGTATTGTTTTGCCAATTGCTGGACCTGGAGTTCATGGGTTTTTCCGGCCAATAAACGCGAAGATTTAATGGGACGACCTTGGTGACTTAGGTAACACAAACAGTCTTTTTGCAACTCTTTTGCAGTCAGTGGTTCCGCATTGAAAGGATTCATCGAGATACACCAAGTACCGGTAGAAAGCAAAACAAAGGGTTCGGAAAAACAATCAAGATAAGGAATAAGCGCCGCCGAACTGTCATGTAAACCAATGCCCACGGGGATAAAGGAGGTATTAATTTCCGGAGCAAGTTGCAATAGTTGCCCATGCGTTTTGATGGGTGCGAGTTTGGGTAAAATCCCTTCTTTTTCCACCCAATCCGCATAACATTGCGCGTCAAAATTCCATAAATTGGTATGACACCCGATGCTGGATATATCAGAATATACCTGCCCCGTAAAACAATAACTCAAATACTGCGGCAAATGCAGCGACCATTGAATGTGCTCAAATATTGCCGGTTTTTCGTATTTGAGGCGGTAAAGCTGCATCCCAGAATTCAGATTACCCAGCACTGGCGAGGCGGTTTGACGAGAAAAACCTTCCTCGCCGCCGTATTGATCATAAAATTGTTTTTGCAAAACGGCAGAAAAAGGTTTTAAATAATTGTACAAAGGCGCCACTGGATTTCCATCGCTTCCCAGGTGTACAAACGAAGCGCCATAACCCGAAAAATTGATTGCTTGAATGGGAGTATCAATTGCTGTCAGCGCCAATTGCAATGCTTCAAAGAGCCATTGCCGCAACAAAGTCACGTCTTCGCAGGCGAAACCCTCCTCATCTACGGTCTCTGGCAATTGCGCGGCGTGCTCAAAAATGATGCGATAATCTTCATCAAAAACACAGCATTTCTTATTGGTTCTGCCGATGTCAAAAACAAGTACCATACCTTTCAAGTTAGCGTGGAGGAGACGGGTTTACAATCCAGTTGCTACCGCAGTAGCTCCCCTTTCGGCAATCAATGAACCTCGCATGTTTAAGTTTCGAAATAAGCCAATGGGATCAAGCGCTCCGCCAGTGACTAGTCGAGCTTGCGCAATCAAAGGACGAACATCAGTACGGAAAGCGCTTTGTAACAATTCCTGCGCGTGCACTGTATCGTTTTCTTGTTGAGCTAGGGCGAGCGCTTTAGCATCTACCAACAGGGCTTGCGCGTAAGCAATCAAAATGGCCTCAACCGATTGCAGCAGGTCTTCCAAAGGATCTTTGATGTTGTGCGAGGCATCGATCATCCACCCCAGATCGGTTGCATGGTTCATACCCCTGGCATCCATCCCTTCAATCAACTCATTGAAAATCAGAAACAATTGATAAGGGTTGATGCTGCCAACGGTGAGGTCGTCGTCGCCATATTTGGAATCATTGAAGTGGAAACCGCCCAGCTTGCCTTCCATCAGCAACAAGGCCACAATTTGCTCGATGTTGGCATTGGGCAAATGATGCCCCAGATCTACCAGCGTATAGGCTTTTTTGCCGAGTTTATTGGCGTACAACAGCGATTGTCCCCAGTCGCCTACCGTCATGCTGTAAAAATTGGGCTCAAACGCCTTGTATTCGATGAACATTTTCCAATCTGCCGGCAATTCGGCATAGATCTGTTGCAAACTATCCAAAGTGCGCTGAAAAGCCTGGCGGAAATTCAATTGTCCTGGAAAACTAGACCCATCGGCAATCCATACCGTGGTGCTTTTGGAACCCAGCGCTTCGCCATGACGGATGACCTCGATGTTGTGCGCCACTGCTTGTCGGCGTACCGCAGGATCAGCATGGTTGAGCGAACCAAACTTATAGCTTTTTTCCTGTCCAACCTGGTCTTGAAAGGTATTCGAATTGACCGCGTCAAACACGAGCCCGTGCTGAGCCGTTAACGCACGAATGGCCGTTACGTTTTGTGGTATGTCCCAAGGGATATGCAGCGATATAGCGCCTGAAGAACGGTTTAGGGCATGTAATAAGCCCACATCCGCAATTTTTTCTTCTAAATTTCGAGGTTCGCCTCCACCTGGAAAACGCCCAAATCGGGTGCCTCCCGTACCCAGCGCCCAAGAAGGGATCGCCACTTGGAATTCTATAATTTTTTGCAGCATGGATTCGTAAGTCGCGCCTAACTCTGCTTGCAAAGCGCCGAGTTTTTTTTCATGCAGCTGCACATGAGCGTCGTTGTGGGCTTCGAGTTGGTGTTTTTTGATCTGCATGGCTGAAATTTTTTTTCAAATGACGAACATCAAAATGGATAGAAAATCGGGATTACCGCAAGAAACCCATCGCCACGCCGCCATCCACATTGAGGGCGTTGCCTGTAGATTTATTGAGCAAACCGCCAACAAAAGCAAACACCGCGTTGGCAATGTCTTCCGGTAAGATCATTTCATTGAGCAAGGTGCGTTTGGCGTAGTAGGCCGGTAATTCCTCCACCGTGATGCCATAAGCTTTAGCGCGCCCTTCGGCCCAACCACCCGCCCAGATGTTGGAACCTTCGATCACCGCGTCGGGATTGACGATGTTGACCCTGATTTTTTCCGGGCCTAGTTCTGCTGCCAACAACCGTGAAAGATGCGCCTGAGCCGCTTTTGCGGAGCCATAAGCCACATTGTTGGGCCCGGCTACTACCGCATTCTTGGACACAATGTTCACAATGTCGCCACCCATCGCTTGTTTGCGCATGATGGCTACCGCGGCCTGGCTGACCAAAAATTCGCCTTTAACCAGGATGTCGTAGAGCTTATCCCAATCCTCTTGGGTATGATCCAATAAGGGTTTTGAAATGCTGATTCCGGCGTTGTTGACCACAATGTCCACGCCGCCAAAAGCCATACAAGCATCTTCAAAAGCCATAGCGATAGAGTCGGCATCGGTAACGTTGAGTGCGGTGGCAAAAACACTGTCTTTGCCAAATTTGGCCACAAAAGTAGTAAACGCTTCGCCCAAACGGGTTGCCTCTAAGTCGTTCAACACCACACAAGCACCCTCGTTAGCCAGTTTTTCACTGATGGCTTTGCCGATGCCCCCGGCACTCCCGGTTACCAAGACAACTCGGCCGGTAAGCGGTTTGGGTTTGGGCATGCGTTGCAATTTGGCCTCCTCGAGCAACCAATACTCGATGTTAAATGCTTCTTGACGCGGTAGCGCCGTGTATTCCGAAATGGCCTCCGCACCGCGCATGACATTGATGGCGTTGAGGTAAAATTCTGCTGCTACCCGCGCCGTTTGTTTGTCTTTGGCAAAAGTAAACAGCCCCACTCCCGGCCAGAGAATCACCACCGGATTGGGGTCGCGCATGGCCGGACTATTGGGGTGTTTGCAGGTTTCGTAATATTGAGCGTACAAGTCGCGATAAGCAGCAAAAGCCGGCGTCAGTTTGGTTTTGATCGCTTCCACCTCTTCCGCTGTTTTCAAGGGGGCATCTGCCGCTAAATCCAATACCAGAGGACTGATTTTTGTCCGCAAAAAATGATCGGGACAACTGGTACCCAAGGGCGCTAACCTCGCCAAATCATTTGAATTGATGAACTCCAACACCTTTGGAACATCGGAAAAATGACCAATCATTTTAGTTTGGCTCGAGCAAAAACCCCTCAATATTGGCGCTAAAGCTGCCGCTTGTTGGTACCGCAAATCTTCGGATAAGCCAGCGATTTTTTTGCCCCCAAAAATGGGTGCTTTTTTGCCATAATTGTCTTCCAAATACGTGGCACAAGTTTCGATTACTTCCAAGGTATTGAGGTAGCTCGCGTAGGCCGTATTGCCCCAGGTAAACAAGCCGTGCGAACCCAACATAATGCCGCGTAGGGTAATGCCTTTGGCCGCATTTTCTTGCAAACATTGCCGCAATTTCAAACCCAAATCAAACCCTGGTCGTTGCCAATCCACCCAGCCAATGGATCCATTGAACAGCTTTTTGGTTATATTTCGACCATCTTTAGCGGCAGCTATAGCAATCGCCGCATCCGGATGCAGGTGGTCAATGTGTTTGAAGGGCAAAAAACCGTGCAGCGGCGTATCAATTGAAGGCGCTTTGGAATCCAAATCAAAAATGCAATGGTTGAAAAGTGCAACCATCTCATCTTCAAATTCCAAACCCCGGTATACTTTTTCCAGTTGCAACAATCGATCTAAGTAGAGCGCCGCACAACCTGATTTTTGGAGGGTTCCAAGATCTCCTCCCGAACCCTTGATCCACATCACTTCCGTAGGTTGACGGGTAAGCGGATCGGTTTCCGCGATTTTTACGGAAGTATTCCCGCCGCCGTAGTTGGTCAAGCGCAAATCAGCCCCCAATAAGTTGGAACGATAAATCAACAACGCTACTTCGTCGCCTTGCAGTTGAGCAGCTTTAGCTTCATCCCAGAGATAAGAGACCTGTTTAAATTGCAAATTTTCCATTTTGTTTTTTGATCTTGTTCAAAGATAGTTTTTCTTCGTTTTTTCAAAGCTGATTTTGTGCCGTTGGGAAAAAAGTAAGTAATGCGCATCACCAATAAAAAATACCATAATGTCAAAAATTGAAGAAAAACTTCGCGAATTGGGCTTGGAAATGCCGCCCGCACCACCACTAGGAGGCGTATACCACCCTGTAGTCGTAGTCGGCAAAATGATGTACGTTTCCGGTCAGCCGCCACTGCGCGCCAATGGCACCAACATCACCGGGATTGTAGGCAAGGACATGAGCATGGAAGCAGGCAAACAAGCCGCCCAGCAAACCGGATTGACCATGCTGGCGACGATCAAAGCGCAGATCCACGACCTAGACCGCATCAAGCGCTTGGTGAAAACCCTGGGCATGGTCAACTGCGAGCAAGGCTTTATCCAACAACCCCAAGTGATCAACGGCTTCAGCGAATTGATGGTCCAAGTCTTGGGCGACGAACTAGGCAAAGGCGCTCGCAGCGCGGTAGGAATGATCCTTCCCGGCAACATCGCCGTAGAAATTGAAGCCATTTTTGAACTTAACGCCTAAAACATGACCGATCAATCCTACTTTGTTTTTGATGGCCATCTGGATCTGGCGATGAACGCCGTGGAGTGGAACCGCGACCTGCGGCTTTCGGTATTCGACATCCGCGACCGGGAACAGGGAATAAACGACAAACCCGATCGCGGCAAAGGGACAGTCTCGCTGGAGGCCATGCGCCGGGGCAAAGTAGGATTGTGCATGGCTACCCAGATTGCGCGCTATGTAAAAAAAGACAATCCCTTGCCGGGTTGGCACTCTCCCGAGCAAGCTTGGGCCATGACCCAAGCGCAATTGGCGTGGTATGAAGCCATGAGCGATCAGGGCTGGATGGCGCCCATTACCGATCTTACTTCCTTGGATCGGCATTTGCAACAATGGGAAAATGCCGAAACGGAACAGCTCCCCATTGGGTATGTCCTGAGTCTGGAAGGAGCCGATTCAATTGTAAACCTGCGCTATTTAGAAAAAGCCTACCAGCAAGGTTTGAGGGCCCTCGGGCCAGCACACTATGGCCCGGGCGTATACGCACAAGGAACCGCGGCCAGCGGCGGCATTGGCGCAAAAGGTCGGGAATTGCTAAAAGAGATGGAGGCCCTGCACCTCATTTTGGATGCTACCCATTTGTGCGACGACAGTTTTTGGGAGGCGCTGGAGGTTTTTCAAGGCCCCGTTTGGGCGAGTCACAACAATTGCCGCAGCCTGGTACCCAACGACCGACAGTTTAGTGATGAGCAGCTCAAAGTCCTCATTGAGCGCGGCGCAGTGATTGGCACGGCGCTGGATGCTTGGATGATGGTTCCCGGATGGCAAAGGGGTGTTTCTGATCCCCAAAAATCAGGACTGACTTTGGAAAAAATGGCCGATCACATCGATCGTGTGTGTCAGCTTGCTGGCAACGCCCAGCACGCGGCCATTGGTTCGGATCTGGATGGTGCGTTTGGCAAGGAACAATGTCCGGCGGATCTGGAAACCATTGCCGATCTGCAGAAGTTACCGGCTATTTTGAAGCGACGGGGGTATTCGGAAACGGATGTTGTGGGGATTATGGGGGGAAATTGGATTGGATTTTTGAGGGGGGTTTGGTGATGGGGGGATGGTCTTTTTAAAAGTGAATCCATCAAAAACAATTGAAAATAACTGAATGTGATTGAAGCAAAGAACTAGGGCAAACGCACGAAAATTGGTACTGACCTCGGAAAGGTCTTAGGTTTGGTGTGTTGGTGGGAATTTCAACAAACGTTAGACCTCTCCGAGGTCAAAAACACGTACACATGGGTCAATTTTCAACAAACGTTAGACCTCTCTGAGGTCAAAAGCACTTACAAACGGGTCAATTTTTACAAACGTTAGACCTCTCCGAGGTCTAAAACACGCACACATGGGTCAATTTTCAACAAACGTTAGACCTCTCTGAGGTCACTTCTGGCCTTCATGTGTCTGTCTGGTCTAAAATTGCCCAACCAAAATTAGTACAAGGAAATTTTCAGGGGATGAAAATAAGGAATGGGTCGAATCAACAGAAGCCCGGTATCCATTTCGACGATGCGCCGAACATATTTGATGACGAAAAAAGGGTTGGGTATCAGGATTTGCGCTAAGTTCATGAAGAAGACCCCTGGAAAATAATTGGTCAAATACGAGGCATCGTCTTTTTTAGTCCCCTACATCCTTTGGACGGCCATGATATGACTCATTTTAGCAAAGCGAGCCAGCCAAAAGGAGCACGATTTGTACGAAAATCAATAAATACGCCTATCTTTATAATTAAAAGAAGAAAAATATGATATTAAAGAACATCAATCAAAAAAAAGCGGTAAAAATGCTGATAAGCGGGCAGGCCATAAGTGAATATCAAATTAACTTCAATGACGAAAAAGTGGAGGCCTTGGACGCTTTTTTACTTAGAAATATTAGCGTAAATCAATTACTTGACAATTTAATGAAAGACTTTTACAAAAATGCAAAGGCGACGTCAATGCGTGGCTAGATCTTAAAAATGCCTAGAACGCGACCGGTCAGGTTGACATTCTTAATCGTCGAAGCATGACCCAATCATACCCACGTTCTTTGCCACCACAATCCAAATAATCATGACCAAAGCAGCTTACATCAAAAACATCAGCAACCTGATCGCCAAAAACGAATTGAACGAAGCCATCATTGAACTCCGGGTTCTTTTGGAAAACACCCCCAAATTGGACGAAGCCATCCT
>JBBRGN010000175.1:0-10644 GCA_038240665.1 Chitinophagales bacterium
GATTTTTTCAAAAAATGGCAAGTTTTATAAGGCCAGATTTCGATTTTCAACACGAAGTGTATAAGGAAAAAAATTATTTCTTAAAAAAGACGAACAGAGTTTTTAGGCTGGATTTTTTTCTCCATATTTGTAGTCCTCCGACGAGATAAGGCGAAGACAGAAAACGAAAATGAACTTTGGTCGTAGAGTCTGTCACTAACTTACTGATACTCCTTTTAAAATAGTCGGTACAACTTTATTTAATTGCTTTTTAGCTCAATGATTCTGGAGAATGGTGAAAGATCATGCTACAGTGTGGGACAGCTGTCTGCATACAATTCGTAAGAATGTAAACATGCAGAGCTTTAAAACTTGGTTTGAACCCATTCGTCCGGTAGGTCTGGATGGGAGCGCTCTGACGATTCAAGTTCCCAACAAGTATTTTTATGAGTGGCTGGAGGAACATTACGTGGGCTTACTAAAAACGACCATCCGCCATGAACTGGGTGATAAGGGTCGGCTGGAGTATCAGATTTTGGTTGCGGATACCAATGATGATGAAAAGCGAAAAAACCATCTAAATGGCTATGCAGCCAATGTAGCGGCGATGTCGGTATCCAGTAATAACGGGCATGGTTCCGAGCAGATAGGATTTGGGATGTTGGATAGCGAATCCATTAAGAATCCGTTCATTATACCTGGAATTAAAAAGGTAAAGATTGACCCCCAGCTCAACCCCAACTACGTTTTTGACAACCTCATCGAAGGGGATTGCAACCGTTTAGCGCGTTCTGCTGGTTTGGCCATTGCCAAAAAACCAGGTTTGACTTCATTCAATCCCTTGGTTATTTTTGGAGAAGTGGGTTTGGGAAAAACGCATTTGGCTCAGGCCATTGGCAACGATATATTGGAGCGTTTTCCCAATAAATCGGTGTTGTACGTCTCTTCCGAAAAGTTCACCAACCAGATTATCCAGGCCATTAAGAACAATGCCGTCAACGACTTTGTAAATTTCTACCAAGTTGTAGATGTGCTGATTGTAGACGACATTCAGTTTCTTTCCAACAAAAGAAAGACGCAAGATATATTTTTCCATATCTTTAATCAGTTGCACCAGAACGGCAAACAGATTGTATTAACCTCCGATCGTCCACCTAAAGATCTGGAAGGTGTGGAAGAACGTTTGATCTCGCGTTTCAAATGGGGACTTAGCGCCGACTTACAGGTGCCCGATCTGGAAACACGCATGGCCATTTTGGAATATAAAATGGATCGCGAGGGCGTGGAGTTATCGCAGGACGTAACCGAGTTTATTTGTTACAACATCAAGAACAACATCCGTGAGTTGGAAGGTGTCCTAATTTCATTGATTGCCCAATCCTCCCTTAATCGGCGGGAAATAGACATTGATTTGGCGCGCGAGGTAGTGCGTAACTTCGTCACCGAGATCAATAAAGAAATCACCGTTGAGTTCATCCAGAAGTTGGTAGCAGAATACTTCAAAGTAGGCGTAGAGACCCTCCAGGGTAAAACCCGGAAACGCTCTATCGTAATAGCCCGACAGCTGTCCATGTACCTGGCCAAAAACCTCACCGATCGCTCCTTAAAAGCAATCGGAGAAACTTTTGGCGGTAGAGACCACAGCACGGTAATCTATTCCTGTAAAACCGTACAAGACCTCATGGAAACTGACACGGTATTCAAAGAAACAGTAGCGGATTTGGAAAAGAAAATTCGACTGAGCCTAAATGAAAAATAATTTTAAAAATTATTTGGAATTCTCAGCGACGCCTGTATCTTTGCAGTCGCTTGACAAAAAACGGAGATCGAAAGCAAAACGGCTCCGTTTTTAGTCAGGTGGAGTGGGAGAGTGGCTGAATCCACCAGTTTGCTAAACTGACGTACTGGTAACGGTACCCCGGGTTCGAATCCCGGCTCCACCGCACTCACACGAACACACACACACCATTTTCGGGGCGTAGCGCAGCCCGGTAGCGCACCTGCTTTGGGAGCAGGGGGTCCAAGGTTCGAATCCTTGTGCCCCGACAGAAAAAGAGCCATCCTTCGGGATGGCTTTTTTTGTTATGCTAGATTTTTGTAGTTCTCAACAATCAAACAGAGAGGAACTTAGCAAAGATGTCACAGAGAAATATGTCATCATTGTTGATCCCCGTAATAAACCAAAAAGATTCATTTTTAACGTAAATAAAATACAATAAAAAAATCTTCTTATTCCATTTATTTCCTCACAATCTTCCTTTCACCGCTCCCCCTTCCGATACCCCATCGGCGTCACTCCCCTATTTTTCATAAACAAGCGATTAAAATTTGTCATGTTGTTGAAACCCGATTGGAAACAGATCTCGGCAATCGTTTGATCTGAACTAAGCAGCAATTTGCAAGCAAAACTCATGCGCACCTCGATCAAAAACTGTTTGAAACTACGGTGTGTTGATTTGCGAAAAAAATGACTAAACGCGGAGTCTCCCATGTTTACCAGCGAGGCCACATCGGAAACTTTAATCAGATAATTGGCGAAATTTTCTTGGATGTATGCAAAAGCAATCTGAATGCGTTTGCTTTCCGATTGAAACGTCTGCGGTGCAAACGATTCGCTGGTCAGCAATTCAAATTCGCTGGAACAAGCCAGCACATCAAGCATCTTGAAAAAACCCAATACACTATCCATACCCTGATCTAGGGTCAGGGCTTTCATTCGGGCGAGGATGTCTATATAGGTAGTACCAAAAAAACGCATCCCGCGATTGCTGTTTTGAAGCAGGGTTTTGATTTTTGCAAAATGGGTCTTTTGTAGCAATTGGGGATAAAATAGCTCAGGTGCAAAATGTATTGTTAGCATTCGATGATCTTTTCCTCGGGGTTGGAGCAATACATCGCCATTCCATTTATGCGATAAAAAAGACCCCATGAGTACAAGATCCTGATCTTGATAGGTTTGTATCGAATCACCAACGGTGCGAATGCCAGATATTCCGGTAACCAAATTAATTTCTAGCTCCGCATGGTTGTGCAACGGCTGATCGAACTTACTGTTGATCGCATCCAGAACTACAAATACCTCCGTCTCTTTCAAAGTACTTATTTCGCGAAATATCTTCATTATAAAATATTATTTTAAAATAACATCGAAAAACAATTCAATGTTTCATAAAAGTACCAATCATTTACCAAAAAGTGCCATAATACCAATTATTCTCAAAGTAGATTTGCAACAACAGCAAGGTCACCTTTGAAACTAATTTACCCTATATGAAGGCACTCTTTACCCTGTTCCTAATTTTACAATTGGGACCTTTTGTCTCTTTTGCGCAATCCAACGAAAAAATCATCATTTCCGGTCATGTTTTAGATGCCTCCAACCAACAAGCGCTAATTGGAGTGAACATCCAAGTAATTGGCACACAGATCGGTGCGATCACTGATATCAATGGCGCTTTTAGCCTGGAAATCAATAAAGGAAATGTATTGAAATTCAGTTTTCTGGGTTTTACCGCTCAGGATATTACCATCCAGGATGCTACGCCGCTTACGATTAAGTTAGAAACCGAAACCCAATCCTTACAAGACATGGTGGTGGTAGGTTACAAACGAGAATTCCGCTCGGATGTCGCTTCTGCCATTAGTTCGGTAAAGGCGAAAGACATTGCAAAATTGCCGGTTTTAGGCATTGATCAGGCGCTCCAAGGTCAGGTAGCAGGGGTACAGGTAACCCAGGCAACTGGCGCTCCAGGGGATGATATTTCCGTACGCATCCGCGGGGTAAATACGCTCGGAAATAACAATCCGCTTTTTATCATCGACGGCGTACCGACTACAGGAAGCATCAACATGTTTTCTACTAACGATATTGAATCCATTGAAGTGCTCAAGGATGGGGCGGCGGCGGCTATTTATGGCGCTCGGGCGGCCAACGGCGTGGTACTAATTACCACCAAAAAAGGAAAATCAGGCAAACCTTCTTTTTCTTTCGACATGTATCAGGGCATCCAACAAGCGACACATTTGCCCGATCTGCTTGACTCCAAGGATTATTTGATGATTCGCAATGAAGCCATTACCAATGCCAACTCCCTGCGGGATCCGCGCCGACAATTGCCGCTTTATGATACCAAAATTCTCGATACTTTGCCCAACAATAAGTGGCTGAACAAGGTATTTAGTCCTGCGCACATGAGTCGTTATTACTTGAGCGCAACGGGCGGCGGGCCGCATGGATCCTACTACTTGATGGGGGAATACGTAGATCAGCAAGGCATCTACACCGGACAAGGGTTTAAAAAATATTCCGTGCGGATGAACAGCGAGATCGGCAATTCTTGGCTAAAAGTGGGCAACAACCTTTCGTTTTCGGTTACCGATCGCAAGTTGATTGGTAGTTCGGGTGATGGTGGTGGACCTGGCAATGAGCTGAGCGGCATTCGCTATGCTTTGATTGCGGCACCGGTTTTTCCAATCTACCGCTCGGATGGTACTTTCCACCCCACTAGTTCAGAGTTGGGAGATCCTGGCCTATACGGTGATGGCAATGCCAATCCGCTGGCGTTCAACGCGGCCACCAATTGGAACATCAAACGCTACCGGGTTTTTGGTAACGTTTTTGCGGAATTAACCCCGCTTAAAAATTTACACTTCCGAACCAATTTAGGAGCAGATTTCATTTTCACCAATGAAAAACTCTTTAAAGAACGGCTTTCTGCCGCCATTTATTCGCCAACCTCCTTGAATGAATCCCGCGTTTTTGAGCAAAATTTGGTTTGGAACAATTCAGTAGACTACCGCTTGCAAGCGGGCAAACACAAGGTTTCCTTTTTGGCAGGAATGGAGGCCATCGTCAATCGGGTTAATTACTTGGGCGCTTCAGCCAATAATTTTACCCGTACCGATCCCTTGTTTAGAAACATCAACAATTCAGTGGCACAAACATTGACCAATGTTGGCGCTTCAGGGATCACCAGTGAATGGAGCTTGTATTCGTTTTTTGGACAATTAAACTACTCCTACGGGGGTCGGTATGTGTTAAATGCCTCGATTCGGCGCGACGGCTCCTCGCGTTTTGGGCAGGGCAACCGTTTTGGGAATTTCCCCTCGGTATCTGCAGCTTGGAACGTGTCTAATGAAGCTTTTTTTGCCAATATAAAAGCCATTTCAGCCTTGAAAATCCGGGCTTCTTATGGTCAATTAGGCAATCAAGATATTGGTAATTATCCTTATAGTTCCCTGGTGCAAACGGGCCAAAAAGTCTATTCCTTTGGTGGGGATGTGGCCACGGGCGCCCGCTTAGTCGAGACGGGAAATAGCAAGATTAAATGGGAAACAACCACTCAGTACAACTTGGGCATCGACCTGAGTCTACTTAAAGACCGGATTACCATTAGTGCCGATGTATACCAAAAAACCACCAGCGACATTATTGTCCGTGTTCCGGTACCCGAAGCCGGCGGAGGCTCTAACCCACCTTATATCAATGCAGGTAAGGTACAAAACAAAGGACTAGACCTCAACCTCAACTACCGCAACCGGTTCAAAAAAGGCAGTTACGGCATCACGGGCAACCTTTCTTTGGTACGCAACAAGGTGATTTCTCTGGCGGATTCAGAACCTATCCTCGGTGGTTTTGGACTTTCCGATGGTCCGATTACGAAAACCGAACCGGGTTACCCGATTGGTTCTTTTTTCTTGTACAAAAAACTCGGGATTTTTCAGACGCAGGAAGAAATTGCCCGTAGCCCCTTCCAAACGACCGATACGCGGCCCGGCGATGTCAAATTTGCCGACTTGAACAACGATGGCGTGATCAATGACAAGGACCGCGCGCATCAAGGAAGCCCCTTTCCTAAATTCATCTACGGACTCAATGTGAACCTACAATACAAGAATTTTGATCTTTCGATCTTTGCCCAGGGGGTACAAGGCAACCAGATCTATTTTCTCTACGGAAATTTTGCCTATGAAACCCAATCACGGGGGTTCAACTCCTACAGTGCGATTCTAGATCGCTGGACGCCGACCAATCCTTCTAATAATATTCCTAAGGTAAGCTTGGATGATCGCAATGGCAACCGCCGCATCTCAACCCGTTTCTTGGAAGATGGATCTTATCTACGCATCAAAAACCTCACCATTGGGTATGACTTAATGAAAGGGTTGAAGCTAAAGGGCGTATCTGCTGCTCGATTGTACCTAACCATACAAAACGCCCTGACATTTACACATTACAAGGGTCTGGATCCAGAAATACAAGCCAATACTAACGACACCAAGGGCTATAATGTATCATCGGATCTAGCAGTGGGCATTGACTGGGGAACCGTTCCCGCGCCGCGCACTTACACGCTCGGAATTCACCTCGATTTTTAATTTCTTTTTTTGAAGCTGTTCCTAAAGAAGCGATTTATGAAGTATTGGAAACAAATATTAGCGTTGGGTGTCTGGCTCTTGTGTAGTACCTGTTCTGGGATACTCAACAAAGATCCCATCGGTATTTTAGATACGGGTTCGTTTTTTCAAACGGCTCAGGATGTGGAACAAGCGGTGAATGCCGCTTACAATTCTCTGCTTTTTAACAACGACAACAATAATTTTTATTGGGGTTTGGGAGTGATAGCCTCGGATGAAGCCATTGTGGGCGGCGATGGTTCTCGCCCAGGATTAACCGAATTGGATTTTTTAACCCATACGCCGCGCACCCAGGAGCTCAATGACCTCTGGAAGTTGAATTACAAAGGCATTACGCAATGCAATACCGTACTGGACAAAGTTCCTGACGTGGTGATGGACGAGGCGCTAAAAAGCCGCTACTTGGCCGAAGCCAAATTCTTACGGGCCTATTATTATTTTTTACTGACTCAAATCTACGGCGATGTGCCTTTGATTTTGCAAGTGTTGCCGCCCGCAGAAGTAAAAGTCCCAAGAACGGCGGTAGCGATCATCCGTGCGCAAATTTTAAAAGATTGCGAGGATGCTGCGCTGGTATTACCGGTTGCTTATCCTGTCACTTCGGTAGGTCGGGCTACCAAAGGTGCTGCGCTGGGTTTGGCAGCAAAAACCAAAATCTACCAAAAAGATTGGGCAGGCGCCTTGGATTATATTCAAAAAATAAAGGCCATCGGGATTTACAAATTGATGGCTGATTACCGCGACAATTTTAGAAAAAACACCCAAAACAACAGCGAATCGGTATGGGAAATCCAGCATACCAATTTACAACTGGGCGTAGGCAACTCCTTGAATCAATGGTGGGCCTCCAAAAAATACGGTGGCGGTTATGGATTTGCGGAAGTATCTCTAGATTTGGTGAACGCTTTTGAAGCAGGCGATCCCCGACTCAAATTCACGGTAGCCAAGAATCGCGACGACTACTTTGGAGTTACCTATTTCGCCTCTTTTTCTTCCACGCAGTACAGTCCGCTCAAGTACCTACAATCCGACAAAGAAGCGACGCAAAAAGCCGATGGTGACATTAACTACACCGCCATTCGCTACGCCGAGGTTTTGCTGTGGGAAGCCGAAGCATTGACCGAACTCAATCGCTTCACCGAAGCCGAGGTTACCTTGGAAGTGGTTCGGGCACGCGCCAGGTCACAAGCTACGACGCCAGCAACTACTTTGCCAGCCATCACCACCCAAGACAAGGCTATTTTACAAGAAGCGGTTCGGCACGAACGCCAAGTGGAATTGGCTTATGAGATGCACCGCTTTTTTGACTTGGTGCGCTGGGGTTTGGCCAAAACGTACTTATCCGCCTTTATCGTGGGCAAACATGAACTGTTTCCATTGCCGCAGACGGAAATGGATCTCAATAGCAAATTGATTCAAAATCCAGGTTATTAAACCAGCTGAAAGACCGATGTAGCCCAAAAAGCTTAACCTTCCTAAAGCTGTATTTAAGTAATGGGAATCATTACTTACTTTTTTCGATCCTATCTACAAAAAATATACCGCTCGGAATTCCTTAACCGGTAAGCTGAGAAAAAGGTATTTCTACGGTTATCAACGAGATTTATTCCATTTTTTTCATTAAAAAATACATGAAGAGAAGCTATAATTGGTTTTGCGGGGCGCTGCTACTCCCTTTTTGGGGTATGGCAGGGATGCTATTAGCACAAACGGGTCAAGTAGCCATTCCAAGAATTGAGCAAATGCCCAATCAGCCAGCTCCCTTTAACATCCGCGATTGGGGACAAGTGGCTTTGAAATATGATTCGTTCGTGTACGATCGCAATAAAGTTGGGGCTTATTTACCCCTCGTTTTTTTCAAAAATGCTGGGGTTAACTATCCTGATGCGCCGGTTTTTGGCTTAATGACTTATGTTGGCTCACCTCCACCTCCCGGCAATGAGGCCATCAATGTATTGCCTTCCTTGGTTGGCGCCAGTTTGATGGGGATTGATAAACAAAAACAGTTTGGTAAAAATTGGTTGTTGATGTCCCAAGATTTTTTCAATAAAGTCAACGGAGAAAACCTCTTTCTAAATAATGCTGGCGCACACAGTGGTCAGGATTGGTGGTACGACATGATGCCCAATGTCTATTTTTATCAACTGGCTGATTTGTATCCGCAGGGCTTTGGGGAATCGGGTTTACAGTTCACCCAGATTGCCGATAAATTATTGGCCGCTACCAAAAAAATGGGCGGGGGCCTCACGCCTTGGACCAATGCTTCGATGAATTATCGGGCTTGGAATTTTGACCAAATGAAACCTTTGTTAGAAGGGGTCAAGGAACCTGAAGCTGCGGGTACGTTTTCCTGGCTGTTGTACCACGCCTATAAAAAAACTGGGAACAAAAACTACCTCCAAGGCGCCGAATGGTCAATGGAATTCCTCAATGCCTGGCCGGACAACCCCGCTTACGAACTACAACTACCCTACGGTACCTACGCTGCCGCCAAAATGAATGCCGAGCTCAATACCCACTACGACATTGAAAAAATGCTAAATTGGTCGTTCAATCGCGGCGCTTTGCGCGGTTGGGGTACCATTGTAGGAAAATGGGGGGGCTTCGACGTTTCTGGTCTAGTGGGCGAAGCCAACGATGCCGGTAATGACTACGCTTTTCAGCTCAATGGCGTTCAACAAGCTACGGCTTTAGTTCCGATGCTGCGTTATGATAAACGTTTTGCGCGGGCCATTGGAAAATGGATGCTCAATTTAACCAATGCCACTCGCCTGTTTTATCCCGGATTTTTGACCAGTTCCCTACAAGATGCTTCCGATTGGTCCAATCTGTACGACGCGGATCGGGTGATTGGGTATGAAGCATTGCGGGAAAAATGGCAGGGAAAATCCCCCTACTCTACCGGCGATGCTTTGAGAGGCAAATGGGCGGCCACCAATTTGTCGCTTTACAGCACCTCATCGATTGGCTATTTGGGTTCTATGGTACAAAAAACCAACATCGACAAGATCCTACGGCTGGATCTTTTGAAAACTGATTTTTTCAAAAATGCCGCCTACCCTACTTACTTGTTGTACAATCCTTATGCTGATGCCCGGGATGTAGAACTCGATTTAGGCCAATCGCCAGTTGATGTTTACAATACCCTGGAGGAGCGTTTTTTAAAAACCAATGTCCAAGGAAAAACCAGTATTACTATCCCTGGCAATCAGGCGGTACTGCTGGTTTTGGCGCCATCGGGGGGGGAAACCAGCTACCGCGAAAACCAATTTTTGATTGATGGCGTGGTGGTTGATTACCGCCAAACTAAGGTAAAAATAAACGGCAGGCCACGCATTCAAGGGCTAGGCAGCAAAGATGATGTCTTGATCATCAACGACAAGACTAATATTTATGGTCAAGCGATTGATCCGGAAGGCAGCACACTGGATTACCGCTGGTCGGTGAATAAAGGCAGCATGTCAGGTAACGGTAAGGAAATACTATTGAATACACCGGCTACAGTAGGCCCCGTTCAGGTCCAATTGATCGTAACTGACCCCGAAGGACTTGCGGATACGGCCACGCTTCTACTTCCGGTCGTTGCCGCCATCAACAAAGCGCCGGTAATTGTAGCTTTTGAAAAATCGGCATCCACCCTTTTGCCCAAGGGTATCTTGACGCTCAACTGTTTGGCAACCGACCCCAACCAAGATCCCTTGACTTATCAATGGACAGCAAGCGGCGGCAGCATTCAAGGCACTGGAGCTCAGGTGAGCTGGCAAGCCCCTAGCAATGAAGGCATTTATACGATTGCGATTGAAGTAAAGGATCCAGGCGGTTTAAAAGCAACTTCTTCCAGCAAAATTTGGGTACACGTTTTTGGACCTTCCAATGGCGAACTAGCTGCTTTTTACCCTTTTCAAGGCGATGCAAAAGATAGTGGTCCTAATCATTTAGATGGAATCGTAATGCGTGCCCGCATCAGCTCGGATCGCAATGGCCTACCCGCTGAAGCTTTTTCTTTTGACGGAAATACCCAAAATATCCAGGTTCCTAATAACGTGCTGCTCAATTTTGACAAAGCCATTACCTTAAGTACCTGGTTCAAAATCAATGCACTACCTGATCGGGAAAGTTTTTTGTTATCACACGGAAGTTGGCAAGAGCGCTGGAAAATTTCGCTTACCCCTGCCCAACAACTCCGCTGGACGGTCAACACCCTCAATGGCATCAAAGACTTGGACGGACCAACGGTGTTACAAACTG
>JBBRGN010000176.1:0-10315 GCA_038240665.1 Chitinophagales bacterium
GGGCCAAGTACCCTGGGAAGAAGATCGAATCTCTCCAATCTCTGGCAAACCAGCACTACCGTTCACGTCACCGATTTTGACGGCTACAAAATTGGCAGCTGCACTATCTAATAAGCTAATGACATTCACTTGTTCTGGAAAATCTTCCATCCAGGGATTTGCAGGGTTAGGGAAATTATAGTTGGCATCAATAAAACGCCAACTGGTATTGGATTCAAATCGATCCGTGAGGTTTAAAATCAATTTGCGCAACATGATTAAATCCAGTGTGGTAATGGATTTAGAATTATTAACATCAGCGGCAATCAGTTTGTAAGGACTGTTGATTACTTGTACCCCAAAGAGGTGGTTCTGGATGATCACCAAATCAAATGTAGAAACACCTTTAAGAAAGTCGACATCTAAAGAAGGTTTAATGTTGTAATCTGCTTTATTTTGCAGGGAAATAAAGCCAAATTTCCCCTTAGAATCGGTAAGCGATTTGCTTTGAACATTACCTTTCAAGGCTATTTCGACTCCCTCCACCGGATACTTCAACTCCGTGGCAATCTTCCCAAAAATTTTCCCATCAAAGTTGCCACTTGTCTGACAAGCCTTAAAGGGATCTTCCAGGATAAGGATAGAAAAACAAGAATCTGTATTCCCCACGGCGTCCCAGGCATGAATTTCCACTATAATCGGCTTTCCTAAAGCACTACAATCGACCAGGAATTCTTTTTGATTTTGGTTTTTGGCAATTCCTTGTCGGTTTATGGAATAATTTGTCACCTTAGCTAGGCCATTTTTTGTTTCTGTGCCTTGACCATTACAATCGAAAATGGGCGCTGCAATAAAGTCGGTAGCCAAAATCCTTGTCGCTCCTTGAGGTGTATTCGCTCCCATGTTTACTTTTAGGCTATTGAGGCAAATGGGGCGTGCAATGACACAGTCCTTTATCACAAAAGGAATTCTGACCAAAGTGCTGTTGTTTCCGCATTTGTCTACTACTTGAAAAAGCAGATCGTGGATTCCTTCTGGTACATTTTTTATGGCTATCGCAAAAGAATCCTTGCGGACAGCATAACGGGTCAATTGCCAGTTGGGATCAAAAAAAAGAGCTGGAAAATACGAGGAAGAATCTTTAGTTTGATTCAATGCGATCTGTACCGAACGAAGATCCAAAAAAACGGGAAAGGGGCAATCGTCCTTGGCGCTGAAATTGACCTGGATATCGGCAACGCATTTAGCGGGGTCATTCATACAAAAAACAGAAGTGGGGGGAATGTTTACTTTCGGCGCTTGTTCATCATAGACCATGATCACTTGGGTGTACCGGAAAGCATGAAGGTACTGCAAAGCTGCCTGGCAAAAAACCGGCTGAATGGATTCATCGTTTTTTTCCGTCACGTTCAAGTCGTGTAAATTACCTTCGCCGGGTGTTTGATTGCGCGAGAGATAAAACGATTCTTCGCCGGCTTCTCCTTCCGTCAACACCAAAAGATAGAGCGGGAATAGCCCATAACCGCTCCAACGCCGATCAATGTTATAAAGGGTGTTGGGGTTATCAGGGCTTCCGCATTTTTTTTCATCATAGGCACACCAATTGACGACTGTATAGGTGCGAAAAATCTTATAACACTCTGCGCCGGTTCGGTCGTATTGTTTATCGACAACCGTTACAGCCAGCAAATCACAACTACTGGAACGGATCATTAGGGAATCGACGGCGGGAATAAGACAATCCGAACGCTTATCGGCAGGAAAAAGAATGGCATAATTCCTGCGAGGACGAACCAAAATCGTTTGGCTACACAATGGACTGCTGCCTCCGGGTACATCTGCATTATCGATTGTCCAACTGCGAACGATGGTTCCATAGCCACATTTTAGTTTTTTTTCTACCTGATACCCCAATTTGACATTCGAGCAGGTAATGCCGTGCCAGCTGAATTGATCACCAAAAGCGATGCTAGCTGCCTCAAAATCATCGATTACCGCCAATCTGGGGTCGTCAGAAAACAGCGTGAGGTTAGATTTGACGTTGCATTGGGGTTCCAGCTTTTTTGATGTCCAACAAAAATTACGATTTCCCTTCCAATCTTGCCCCCAAAGTTCAAAGGTGAGGGTGTTACCGATATCACAACAAAACAACTCGATGTAATCTTGTAATGGCGTCATGATCATGCCATTTACCCGTTCAAATGCTTCGCCAAAGTCGTTGATGTCGCCATCGCCATTGCGGTCGAAGCCATCTTTACCGACTTCGATCCGACCATTTTCATCATAGTCGTAACCTTTATCAATGAAATTTGCTTCGCAGGAAGATTGGTAATTGCGGCGGATGCGAATCCATTGCAATCCGCAGTTATCAGAACTGCCTTCATCGAGATCAAGCACATCAATCCGAGCATAGGTAGCGGATTCGTTGGCATAGGAAGACCAACCTAGATTGAACCCCTTATTGCATTTCATCACTGGAGCGATCCGGTCTTCAACAAAAAATTCAAAGGTATCGCGCCCCCGATTGGCACAGCCATCCATCAGATCAAGAATCATTCGATAATGACCAGTTTCGATGCCAATAAAGTTTCCTTTTTCTGCAACTTTATTGACCAGAAACCAACGATCGGTATTTATTTCAAAGCCTTTGACTTGTTGTCCCCAACGTTCTAAACGAACGCCTATGTTGCTCAAAAAGCAGGGACTATTAATGGTAACGCCTAGTGTAGCTAAGCCAGCTTGGGTACAGGGTACAACCGCAGTACAATCAAAAGGCCCAGTAGAAATAAGGATGGGGTTAGGTGAAGACAAGATCAGTTTAATGTCTTCGGCCCTAGGGAGTATTGAAGCTTTACACCATACGCTTGCTCCACCCAGTACCAAACAGAGTATCAATAACAGGCCGGAGGGCAAATAGGTATAAAAGTTCATTAAACGGCATGTGTAATATCTGGCCATCAAATTTGAAAGTTTTCTCATTGATGGGAAGCCAAGAATCATGCCACTTTGTAGCCGTCGTATGAAAAAAAATTAGCTGAAGTTTTAAAAGGGTTGTTTCAGCAAAGAAAACGGTAGCTCTAGCTTTAGAGCGACCGTTTTCTTTGCATCAATAAAATTATGCTAGTAGCTTTAATTTTTGATCATTTGTTGGATCGCTGCTTTACCATCTTCAAGCAAGGCTTTAATCATCAAAGTACCGGTAGGAATTCCTTTCAGCTCTAACTGAGTTTGTTCTTTACTGTTAAGGTTGAGTTTGCGTTGCAGCAATACCTGTCCGTCAATCCCATAAACTACCACCGATTGAATGGTTTTATCTCCCTTGTTTTCAAGGGTCAAGAAATCACCAACTGGGTTCGGATAGATTTTAAAAATAGTTTCCGGATTTGGCAGGATGTCTTTTACGGCAGTCACCACAACAGCGAAGACATCAAGGTTATCAAAATAATAGGTATTGCTTGAATAAGTATTGGGATTAAATAGAATCACCACTCGGTTAATAGAAGTACCCGCAGTAGCCCCATCTGGTTGATCCAAGAACGGCAATTCAATTCTTTCCCATTCATTCCGTTTGGTGGTAACGGCTTGAAAACGGCTATGCCGGCCTGTAGGGTAGTTATTAGGTAAGGCGCGGTTGGAGTTTTCGAATTGCAGCAAAATGGTGGTTCCTACTGGTGCGTCAGTGTTGATATCGATGTAGAATTTTTTTTCTTTGCGTACAAAAACATTCAAATCAGGTACAGCTGCGCCTTCATAAATGATCAAATCATATTGTGAACTGCCTGCCCGAAAGTATTTGGCGCAGAGGTTAGAGCCATTCACCGCATTTTTAGCTGGATTGGCAGAATTTTCCGTCAACTGACCGGTTGTATAATTTAGCTTTAATACCGAGGCTTGATCAAAATTTTTCAAGCTAAAGTCGCGACTAAAATCCGGCGCTACCGCCACGGAAACTTTGTACACCTTGACCCCACAAGGCGTGGTCACTTCGGCTTGAATAATCCCCCCTTTATTGCCCAAGTCAATGAGCACATCGGGAGTGCCTTGACCCCACATGACGGTAGCACCGGCAGGAACTGTCCAATTTACTTTGGTATTGAGGGCTACCGCGCCGATGGTGTAAGATTGTTGTGGCGCATTAAAAGCAATGTTTCGAGGGCCAGTTATGGACGGTGCATTGCCGTCGTATACGCGAACGTAATCCACTTCCATAGTTTGCGGAAATCCTGTACTGCTGTTGGGGCTACCTGGCCAATTACCACCTACTGCCAAGTTAAGCAATATATGGAATCGCTGATCAAATGGCCAGCGTTCGGGAGAAACATTGGTTGTTGTTTTTGTAGCATACAAATAATCATCAATATACCAGCGCATCACGTTTGGCTCCCATTCTAGCGCAAAAACGTGAAAATCGTCATTGAAAACACCCGATTGTAAAACATAATTGGCACCCGTCGAGCGGTTATTGGGAAATGGTTTGCCAAAATGAATGGTACCATATGAAGTAGATGGTTCTCTACCAATCAATTCCATGATATCAATCTCGCCGCTTTGTGGCCAGCCGCCATAAGCTTCGTCAGTTGGGAGCATCCAAAAAGCTGGCCATATCCCTTGATCTTTGGGCAATTTCATCCGTGCTTCAAAACGACCGTACTTAAAATCGCCTTTGTTGTTGGTGCGAATTCGAGCCGATGTATAGTTGGAATTGCCTACTCGTTCTTGTTTGGCAATGATTTTGAGGATGCCATTACTGACTACCACGTTATTTCTCTGGTAAGATTGTAGTTCACTGTTTCCAAAACCACAAAGATTATAAGAGCAACCATCACCAATTTCGTAATTCCACTTAGTTTCGTCGAGCGTGGTGCCGTTAAATTCATCCGACCAGACCAATTTGGGGCATTGTGCCCTAAGCTCGAGGGTAAAAGATAGAAGTACCAGGATGCTAAGTCCTAAGCTTGTTTTATTTACTAGTGCCATCATGCCATTTTTATTTTTTGCAGGTAATAATTCAAAAATATTTTCTGCTAATCACTTAAAAATAAAGGAATTAACAACAAATTACCTATATTTTCATGGATTTAGAAGTTTTAATTTAGGATTTATTTTTATTGATTCAATCAAAACTTATAAAAGTGTCGAAATACTGACTTTTTAGCAAAAGGCATTTGTGTGGGTTTGTTTTTTTTCGTTCCCTCCCAAACCCACAATCTTTAGGATTTCACTCTTTTCTGCTCCGTATCAGAGGCACCACTTTGCCGGACTTTGAGGTTTTCTCCCTTACTAAATCGATAAGAAAAGGAAACTGTTACTACCCGCGTATCCAGATAACTGTACCAACTTGCGGAAGCATTGGCGATGTTGCGGATGTCGCCTCCTACTTGATTGGTATAAAACACATCGCTGACATTAAGTTTGAGCGTACCTTTTTCTTTAAGGATCTTCGTAGCGATTCCTGCTCGGATTGACCCAATGGGAATCACCAGAAACTGGCCAGACAAAACCCGGGTCTGGTAGTTTCCAGCCAATTCGGCGCTCCAGGATTTGTTGATTTGAAACTGATTTACTGGCGCCAAGACCCAATACCATCGGGAAGCATTGAGGATCTCGGTGTATACTGGACTCTGGTAGGTATTATTCAATAGTGAAGTATACAGTTGAATGGTCCACCATTTGTAGGGCTTAAATACGCCGTTTACAGAAACGCCATAAGCTATTTGTTTGGCAAAGTTGCCTGGGCGGCTGTAATAAATATTCCCTCTTTGTTCATTGGTTTCGGAAATGACATTATTGACTTGGCTAAATTCAAGCGAGGTGGTCAAGAAGTTTTTGTATATGTAGGACAGTGCGATGTTATAGGAAAATGTAGGCCTCAAGAACGGGTTCCCGCCATAGTAAGTGAACCTATCGAGGGGATACGAAAAAGGATTCATGTCCTTGTAGTTAGGACGATCTATTCGTCGACCTACAGAAAGATTCACCTGATGTGTGGACGTGGTATCAAATTGGTAAGAAAGATAGAATGTTGGAAAAAGATTGGAATATTTTCTGGTAAAAGAGGAATCTTTGACCACCACATTCCCCAATTGATTGCCTTTGATGTTGGTATTTTCAAAACGCAAACCAGTTTGTATGGACAGTTTTTTGAAATTTCGCGCGTAATTGACATAAGCAGCGTTGATGTTTTCGCTGTACTTAAAGTTGTTGGAGAATTCATAGTTGGGTGTCCGAGTTTGATCCACAACATCAAAAAAATCTGCCACGTTATCAGTTTTGACAAAGCTGGTTTTTAACCCTGCTTCAAACGTTCCGCCATCGGCCAATGGATTGGCAAAATCAATTTTAGCCGTTTTGATGTAAATGCTGGAAGGCAAGCTGGAAGCCAAAATGCTTTTATTAATGAACGTTCTATCTGGAGCCAAAGCGCTATTTGTCAAGGTCTGACTGATGGTTGAACGGTAATTGATGTCGTCGAGGTTAGCGGAAATTTCTCGGCCTTTTTTGTCAAATTTATGGGAAAAATTGAGGTTGATGCTTCCATTTTTCAATATATTTTCCAAAGGATTGATCGCCTCTACCAAGCCAACGACTTCATTTTTTGGATTGCCAATGGTCGCATTATTGGCCACATTTCTGTTGGTAAGGTTTCTAAAACCACTTAGCACAAGTCCAAATGTGGTTTTCTTAGTGGCATAAAAATCAAATCCAGCTTTGATGTTTTTGCCTCCTGCTTCGGGTTTGATGTACGAATTCTGGGTAAAAGTTGAACTTAACTGCCCTGTAGGCGTAAAATATTTTCGCTCAATGGTCAAATCTTGATAGCTGTTGTTTTGCGTGATGCCAAAATTCGAGAAGAAGTTGAATTGGTTGATGCGGTAGTTAAAGTTGAAGCTGTTGTTGGAGCGTAAAAAACGCCCTTGTCCGTAGCTCAAGTTAATTCCGCCATTAAACCCTTTGGCAATGTTTTTTTTCAACTTGATGTTGATCACCCCTGCATTTCCAGCAGCATCGTATTTGGCTGGTGGATTGATCATGATTTCAATGCTTTCGATGGAAGCAGATGGCACGGTACGCAAATAACTCGCCAGATCTGCTGCCGATAGATAAGTGGGTTTGTCATCAATAAAAATGACCACTCCTTGCCTCCCTTTCAAGGCAATAATACCATTGATGTCTACAGTGATTCCTGGAGATTTTTCCAATACCTCCAGCGCAGTAGTCCCCGCATTGCCAATCAACGCATCTGGATTGATGACTGTTCGGTCAATTTTTTGGACTACAAAAGCCTTTTTAGCCGTCACTTTAACTTCCTCAAGCGCATTTGCTACGGATGATAGCCCGATCAAGGGCAATTCTACTGTTGTTTTTTGGTCGTTGAGCACCAGCAATGGCGAGACGTACTTGCTCATGCCTACAAAGCTGACAGAAAGTTGGCAAGAGTCAAATTTTAAATTTTCAAATTCAAACTTACCTTCTGTATCCGTTAGCGTAACTTTGATCAAGGCATTGTTGCTGTTTTTGGTTAGAATAACCGTAGCTCCATTAATGGCTCGTTTTTGTTCGTCAACTACCTGGCCTGATATTTTTCCAATACCCTGGGCATAAGCAAATTGTACAGTAAATAATAAAAAAGCAAAAAAGGTGATTTTTGACATGACTTTAGTTTGGATTTAGCCCAAAAATAGGCTAAGATCATTGTCATGATTTGTTAAATCCTGCTATTTTGGTTTCATAACGGCAGATGGCGAGTACCCAAAATGCATTTTAAATGCTTTACTAAAAGCATGAATATCCGAAAAACCCGCTTCTATAGCCGCGATCGAAACAGAGTTTTTATCCTGTTGCAAAATCGAAAGTCCGTACTCTAGCCGTTTTTGAATGAGGTACTGATTGGGAGACAAATTGAATACTGATTTGAAAATTCTAAAAAAGTGATACTCTGACATACAAGCTGCTTTAGCCACCGTTCCTACGGTCAACGGACTCAAAAAATAAGCATCTATGAATTCCTTGCCTTTTGAAATGCGGCGGTACAATTCTTTCTTCGTGGTTGCTTTTACAGTAGGTATGGATTGTAATTGTTTGAAAATTGGAATTTGATCGGCAATGATTTTTTCTGAACAAGCATAAAAAAATTCGATGTTGAAATTGCCTTCATCCAGGTTTCTACCCCATGAATGCACAGCCAATTCAAGCAAAAATCGCCCCAATTGAGTTTGGTTTGCCTCCTTTTGATGTTCTAAAAAAAGAGTAGAGCAAAAAAAACGCCCCAACTCCACATCTGAATAGGCTGTATCGGGACGCTGTCTACTCGCTGCCACTTCAGCTAGGATTTCGGGAAGAATGTTAATACAAATGCCTTGAACACTTTTGTTGCTCTGAATCTCAACATGTCCTTCATGGGTAAGGTTGGATAATAGATACTTCCCAGCGTCTATAAAGTACTCGCGTCCATTTAAGGTATACCGTTCTAAACCTTCTACTACATATTTGATGGCAAAACCCTCCGATTTTACAGGGTGATAAAATTCTTTAAGCGATGAAAAAACAACGGTATTGTTGCCCCGCTCCAAAGTATTGAACAACTTGATATTGCTACTAAAAAAAGGGGTATGGATGTCGCCTTTGGATAATTTCTGCATCGCTAAATTGGATTTTAAGCTAAAGATGCTAAACTGAGTGCGCAAAAAGAGCTGTGGTTGGTTTAATTTCGCCAAACAATAGGTTAACGCCGACTAAATGTCTAAAAATACCCCTATTTTTACAAAGTGATGAACTGAGCAATTACAAATTATCCTGATGTCCAACAATAGACTGCTACAATTACAAACCCTACTCCTGGAAAGCCCTGCTGATTCTTTTTTGATCTACGCCATTGCTAAAGAATACGAAGGTTTGGGGGATGACCAACAGGCCTTGACACACTACAAACAATTGTTATCCGCTGACCCTGGTTATGTGGGGGCTTATTACCATTTAGGCAAACTTCATGAACGCCTAGATGCATTTGAAGAAGCGTTGTCGACCTATGCCGAGGGAATGACTTGGGCAAAAAAACAAGGCGATCAGCATGCTTTGGCTGAATTGCAAGGAGCGAAGGTAAATTTGGAGATGGAGCTGTAAAGGAATGAGGAATATTTTTTATTTCCTCAAAACCAAGACCCAGTAGTCGAAAATAAGGCTTTGACGAATCAATAGCTCTTTTTCCAATTGCCAACCTTGACGGGTCAGCAATTGTCGGTAATCGGCTAAGTTGTGTTGTTGGGGGTGAAGGACATCGCCGGGAAGGAGTCGAAAAATCCACCGCAAAAAACGCCAGCGGTGCAGATCAGAGGACAAAACCAGGGTACTTCCAGGTTTTCCTGCCCGGTAGAGTCGAGTTAAACTCTGGTCTAAGTCAGCCACATGGTTGATGGCGTTGATACAAAAAATAACGGCGTATTTTTCTATGTTTTCCAAGGTTTCCAAAGGTTGTTCTAAAAAATGAACATGCAGATAAAGCTGAGGGTCAAATCCAGAAATGTGCCGTTGGTATTGACCCAACAAAGGATCCAAAGCATCTACTGGATTTTTTTTCAATACCATAAAAATACCCGCCGGTCCACAACCGGCATCTAAAACCGGAACTTCCTCTGGTACAACCATTTCTAAGCGTTGCAACAAGCGATTCCAGCCCGCCTGTTTTTCTTTGAGGTAAGTCGGCCAGTCTTGTCGTCCCAAATAGGCGCGCCACCACCGTATTTCGGCAGCCTGAGCAATGCGCCAGCGACGGTTTGTTGATGTGTTCTGCAAAATTGTACTACCTTTGAAACGAAAGCAAAGGTAACTGCTCGGCAGTGAAGTTGCATTTTTTCTAAGTAAGTTATTAATTACAATAGATCGTGTTGTTTCCAATAGGTACGCGGGTTAGAATGGTTCACACTGGAGATGAAGGTGTGGTAACGGCTTTGTTGGCCGATGATATGGTTAAGGTTCGACTAGTAGGCGATCAGGATGAAATTCCAGTCTTTGTGGACGACGTCGTTCGCAGCGAGGATTTTACGCAGGCGGTAAAACCTGCTAAAATCAAACCCTTGAAGCCGGGTTCGCCCAAGCAAATGATGCCTTCTCCTCCCCCACCGCCCGTGCAAGCGCCGCGAACGCAGTACACCATCCTCAAAAGTTATGGCATTCAATTGGCTTTTGACCCGATTGTAAGGACGGACGGTACAACCGAAAAATTTGCCATTTACTTGCTCAATGATACGCGTTTAGATGTGATCTATAACTTTGAGCTGTATTTGGACACCCATTTATCGGTACAGAGTAGCGCAAAACTCAAAGCGCTTAGTTTTGAACA
>JBBRGN010000177.1:0-10191 GCA_038240665.1 Chitinophagales bacterium
AACGTTACCAACGCTGGTGTAAGCGTTTTCTTCTTTAAAATTCACGTCCCTTTGGAAGTAGTCGTTCTTGGCCGTGGTGAAAGGCCCGTCGATATTGGTAAAAGAGGGGTCAAAGTCTACCCTTTCGCCAGCGTTATCAAAATTACGCCCGGTGAATCTGCTGTCTAATCTACCAATGGCCAGCCCGTCTTTGCGGCGCAATTCCTTGTAAAAACGGCTTTCATCTACCCTCAAATTGGCCGACAAGATGTACTCTTTGCTCATTCCGGTGTAGTAACTCATTTTTTCAGCAACCTTGTCTTTGTCCTGGGTGCTGAGCCAATCGCCTTTCAGCAACGCATTGGCATATTCGTTGAGGGCAAAAGATTCACTTTCCTTAATCGCGGTTTGAAAATCAGCTTGAAGGGCCGGAGCCAGTTTTTTATGGTACCAAGCAGCAGCCGTATAGCTGGGCAAGTACAAAGCGCGCGGCAAGTCGTTGCCGATGTAATAGTCATTGGTTCCAAAATTAAGTACTGGCGAGATCAACAAAATACCGTTGATGTAAATGCGGTAACTGTCGGTCAAGAATTTAGCCAGCCCCGCAGCACGGGTAGTACCGTAGCTTTCACCAGCCAAAAACTTAGGCGATGCCCAGCGCTCGTACTTAGAAAGGAAACTGCGGATAAAAGAACCTACACTCTGCACGTCCTCTACAAAACCATGAAATTGCTTGTTGCTTTCTCCGTTGGCTGCCCGACTATAACCCGTAGCAACAGGGTCAATGAATACCAAATCGGTTTTGTCGAGCCAGGTATATTCGTTGTTCACAATTTGGTAGGGCGGGGGGAGCGTAGTGCCGTCATCCTGCAAAAGTACGCGTTTAGGTCCCAAACCGCCCATGTGCAACCAAACCGACGAAGAGCCCGGGCCGCCATTGAAGGTGAAACAAAGGGGGCGTTTGCTAACGTCTTCGCCTTCTTTGCGGTAGTAAGTGAAAAATATTTTGGCAATCTGTTTGCCCGTATCGTTTTTTAGATCGAGGTAGCCGGTATAGGCAGTGTAATCAATTTTTTTTCCACCTAAAATGGTAACGCTATTTTTGGTTACCACTGGGCCGCCACCAGAAACCACAGTGGCATTTCCGTTGGCATCGGCGGTAACGGTGAGGGTAGTGGCTTTTTGCGACCACCCGGCAGAACAGGCAAAAATCAATACAAAGAACAAGGGTAAAATCCGTTGCATAGGTGAAATGTATTTTTTGTTGAAAAATGCTTTAGGCCAACTGTGGGGTTATCGTTTTTTGCGCTATGGCTACAAAAGTGTCAAAAGCATAAGCAGGGCGTGGGATAAAGGCTTTTATTTCAAAACCAGCAAGTGTTAAAAAAAGCGCGATGTCGTCTTTGCAAAAAGTCCGGATGGTTGAAAAATCTTCGCCAATTTTTTGCCAAAGATCCTGTTCATCGGCTTGAAAATAGTGCGAGGACCAATCAAATGTCCAACTTTGGCTTAGGTTAAGCGACCAATAGCTATCGCGGTAATATTTTTGGTTCTCGAATGTAGCCGAATGTACAATGCGCTTTTGGGGATCAATTTGCGGAATAAAAGCATTGGCATCGATAAAGTCAAAAACAAGCATTCCATGATCATCCAATTGCTGATGTATGGCTGAAAAAGCCGCCATTAAATCCTGATTGGTGATCAAATAACTGATGGTTCTTCCGGTGATAATGGCGGAGGAAACGGGTCTGGATAACCGAAAATTGCGCATATCCCCTTCGATGAAATGAAACGAAGAATTTTTGTCGCGGGCTATTTTTAGCATATCGGAGCTGTAATCTAGCCCTTGATAGAGCAACCCTTGCCTACTCAGACGCTCTGCTAGATGCCCCGTTCCACAGCCAATTTCCAATACCGATTTACACCGATAACTTTTTAGGATCTCCCCATAAAAGGTCGCTTCCTCGTCGTAATCGATGAAGCTTTGGTACATGGCCTCATAAACAGTTGAGAGATCTTGGTAAAGGGTATTCATGGCTAGCAGTTTCTCAGATAAGTGATGGGCACTATAAATTCCCATTACTTAAAAAAAAATAAAGGTTCGGAGGTTTTACCAGTGTTGGGCTGATAAAAGTTCCGAACCTTAGGAATAAAAATGTCAAAGAAAAGAGTTGAATTTGTTGAACCGGTTCGGAAATTAAATATTGCGCCTTATGCAGCAAGTTAAATTTCTCGATTGGTTTTGATGTACTACAGCTTCCTTGCTTTGATGTTTTTAAACCAAATATTGCTGCCATGATCCTGAAAAGAAATCAGTCCGCTGTGTGCTTTGCCATAATCCGGAAAAGCTTCCCACTTGCCGCTGTTGCGGCGCTTGGTCCAATCGTCGCTCCAAGGAACAAAGGAAACAGTCATCTTGCCATTGAGGTAGTATTCTGCTTTCTTATCCGTAAACACGATACGTGAGCGGTTCCACTCCCCAATCGGTTTTACCTTTTTGTCGGCAGCTGGAAAATACATCGCATAATCTGCAGCGGTTTTTTGCCACTCTTCTAGCTTTTGAGGAAAGCCGATGTCGTCAATAAGCTGGTATTCCGGCCCGGTCTGGTAAGGTGCCGTATATTTTGCACCTTCCAACACGTGATAGATGATACCGCTATTACCACCCGGGCTTATTTTCCAATCTACCGTCAATTCAAAATTTTCGAATACATCGAAGCCGTAAACGATGTCGCCGCCATGGGCATCTTTAGCGATTCCCAAAGATTTGAGCGTACCGTTTTCTACCACCCAACCCTCCGGGAAGCTGGTTTTGTTGAAACCGCGCCAACCGCCGCTGGTTTTGCCATCAAAAAGGAGTTTCCAACCTGCTTTCGCCTCCGCAGCAGAAAGTTGGTTATCACCTTTTCCTGCTAAGGTTTTACTTGCATCGAAATCAAGCAAAGGTTGCCCTAGAAACAACATGTAAAGGGCAAAAAGGGAGAACCCAGCAAAAAATGTATTTTTCATGATTGATAGTGATTTAAAGTTGACTCATTTTTAACCCATCAACTTCATGGCGATGGGATCCCAAAGCATGAATTTATTTTGGAAATAGCTGTCGTTACAAAGCAAGGCCGGAGCGCAAGCACGGAAAGCGAAAATTGGATCTTCAACTACGGTACCGCCTTCGCGGATGGCGCGGAACAAATTACCAAAGTGATCGTAGTGAGCGCCTTTATAGCCATTTTCTGCTTTGAAGACCATTTCTCGCGGCGGCAAAATGCGTTTGCGTTGTTCCATAGGGCCGGTAGAAGATTCTTTGGCTTTGTCTTTCATGAATGGATCATCCGATTCTGGGTTGTCGTTGAAGCGAACCACTACTTCTTCCCATTTCACATCCATTGAGCCTTTGCTGCCCACCAAGCGTAAATAGGTAGTACCACTGGTGCCGTCTACAAAGTTGCAACGCAGCGATAAATCAAACCCAGGATGCTGAGGAGATTTTGGATAATCAAAAGAACCCAGCAATACATCCGGTACATCCCGACCATCGTTCCAATAACGCAAACCGCCAAGAGCAGCAATTTTAGTGGGGCCTAATGAATTGGTGATGAAGTGCAAACTAGAGAAAAGGTGAACAAATAAGTCGCCCGACATTCCCGTGCCATAATCCAGGTAATTCCGCCAACGGAAGAAGCGCAAGGGATCAAAAGCATGTTTTTTCTCCATTTCATAACGATCCCAGCTCACGGTTTGAGTAGACGCATCTGCGGGGATTTTGTATTGCCAAGCGCCTTCGGGAGAGTGGCGCGCCCAGAAGCCTTCGGCATAATTCAGATCCCCAATGGTGCCGTTGGCGAGTAATTCACGGGCTTTTTCGTTACCCAGCGAGCTCAAACCTTGGCTGCCGACCATGAAGATTTTTCCTGATTTTTTCCAAGCATCAATGATCTTATATCCTTGATCTACAGAGTGCACCATGGGTTTTTCGCAATAAACATGTTTGCCGGCATTCAGGGCGGCTACGCTGATGGGCATGTGCCAGTGATCGGGTGTACCGATGATGACTGCATCCACATCGGGTCTTTTGAGCAACTCCATGTAGTCGTTCGTCATGAAGAGTTTGCCGCCCCAACGCGTGTTCGCGGCTTCCAATCGACCCTTGTAAAGATCGCAAACTGCTGTAATGGTAACGTTTGGATGCTGTAAAGCCGTGGTCATGTCGTTAGTACCCATGCCACCTGCGCCGATCAAGGCCATTCGGATGGGTTGATCCGCAGAAAATTCCTCTGATCTCTTGAGGTAATGGGTAACGGAAGTTGGAACACCTGCTCCCATCAATGTTTGACCAGTTGCTAACGCTGCACTGGCAACCCCAATTTTTTTAATAAACTTGCGTCTGTTATTCTGCTCCATAAGGAAAGATATTTTTAGAAACTCACTTAGAAAAAATTGAATTTCTAAAAATAGAAAAAATATGCAAAACCAAGTCAGCCGAAAAAAAAATAGTCCCTTCAAAAGCAATTGTTTTATTGTTGAATCATTCCTAAGACCTGCTTAGGAATGGGCCAACAAATCAGCAATTTGTTGGCTGACCCAGGTTTGATCTACGCCATAAAAATGATGGAGCAGCTCCCCATACTCCTCAACTTGAAACAAATCGAAACCGAGATTCATTATTTTATCAAATTCGTCTACAGTAGGAAAAGTAAAATACATCCCGCCTTCCGTTTGGGGCGTGGTAGTGATGGGTATTTCTGCGGCAATTTTTTCCACAATATTGGACAGGGCTTTTGTTCCGGGAAGATAAAGTTGAATGATGTGCCAAAGGACGCTTTTTCCTGGCGATACTGGTAATCGCTCGATGTGGAGGATATTTCCCGTATCAATGGTATTGTCGCTGATATAATGCAAGGTACAGCCTATCTCTTTTTCCTGGTGTTGAAAAGCGCGTAAGGTTCCCAACACACCTTTATAATCGGGCAAAATAGCGGAATGAAGGTTGATGATGCCATTTTTGGGCACTTGAAGAATGGCACCTTTGAAGATTTTTCCAAAACGGATGGATAAAAAAAGATCAGGCTGAAAGGCGGCAATTTTTGCCACCGTTTCAGGAGTCGTAACTTCCTGAATTACTTCCAGTGGCACTTGGAATTTTTCCTTTATCTGAAGGAAAGATAAAAAACCGCCGTGGCTCGTGGTTTCGATTAAAGGAAAAAGACGCTGAAATACAAAACCTTTTTCCAAAACGCCCAGTTGTGCTAAAGCAAGAATTGGCGTGCTGTTTCCACCCACTTTTTCGGAGAGATAGATTTTGAATTCATGGTTTGAGAGCATCGGCAATAAGCAGTTCAAGGCAATATTGCTCTCTAAGTCGGCATTCAAAAAAACGGAAATTTTCATCTTAGCTCCCTTTAAATCATTGTTTGAAATACCCTACGAAGGGTTTTCAGCAATGACTACGTATTTTGAAATAATGATTCCCACCAAAACGGTCATATAAAACTGACCTATGACTCCAAAAAAAGCGGTGGCCAATCTAGCCGTATCAGTAATTGGATAAATATCGCCAAACCCAATACTGGTAAAAACAATGAAGCTAAAGTAGGAAAGTTCATGGTACTCCATCTCAGGGTGATTATAGGATATGCCATGAAATGATTTGGGGAAATTGAATTCGATGAGCTGTAACGTAAATAAACACAATAGAACCAGGAGTAAATAGCCGCAGAATGAGCCTAGAATGACACTTAGGTTGACCTCGCTTTTTTGGGTAATTTGTCTTAAGGTCTCTATGAAAATCAGGGTGTAGTAACAAATATAAACCCCGATCAAAATGATCATAAATAGCCAATTTCCATTGAACGTGCTGAATAAAAGAGGAATGCAGATACTAGCAATAAACAAACAGTTTTTGGTAAAAAGGATCCACCTTGAGCGCTCGCGAAAAATACCTACGCTGGCCATACCGAGTATCAACATGTTGGTTGGCCATACATAAGATAGGTAAAATACATTGTCTCTAAAGAAGATTTTATCGAATAGCAACAACAACAATGCGAAAAGCAGGAATTCAAAGCGATAAATAGAGATTTTTTGGGTAATTTTTTCTTTGCCCATAGGTGTTTTTGGGACTAAAGATAAGCGCTGATTTCAAAAAGTGAGATCGATCCACTCATTTAAGGCATGAATCAACTCAATTGTTGATTCATGCCTCACAAAAAAAACACAGCAGTCTGTAGTTTCCTTATCATCGATCCCTTAACAACATCAATGGCCGGGTGATTGCTTGTAGTTCGCCAATGACCACACGAACTTGATACAGTCCTCCAGCCAACTCATCTAGGTTGAGCTCTTGCAGGATTTTCCGGTCGCGAAGTTTATTGGTTCGCAATACTTCCTGTCCGAGCATATTGTAAACCAGAATTTGAAAGTTCTCTTCCTGGCTCAGTTCTAAGTCAAGATAAGCTTTTCCGGTACTTGGGTTGGGGTAAAGCGTTAAGTGGTTTACTAAATTTAAATCAGCGGTGCCTACGGTAGCGGTATTGGTTACTTTGATGGCATTGCTGCGGAAAGCGCAACCATTGTCATCGGTAATTTCAACCACGTACTCCCCTACCAACAATCCGCTAATGTCTTCAGAATTGGCCACCACCACGCCATTTTTGTTGTACCATTTGAATTGATAAGGAGGCAAACCTCCCCGAACCGTAATGTTGACCGAGCCATTGTTGCCCGTAGTAGATGGAAAAACGGATATTCTTTCCAAGCGGATTAGAGTGGGTTCTTTTAACTCAATGGTCGCAGTATCCCGACAATCATTTTTATCGGCAACGGTTACGCCATACCTTCCAGATCGAATGCCACGAATGCTATTGCTGGTTGTACCTGTTGACCACTGATATTGATAAGGCGCTTGTCCGCCATTAACGGAAATTTCAATGGAGCCAGTCGCTTCGCCAGGACAACGGACTGGCAAGAGGCCAATTGATGCAATTTCAACCAGTGGCGTGCCATAGACAACTACCTCATCGCTAGCGGTACAATTGCCATTGAGAGTCGTGACTGTTAGTCGGTAATTACCCGGTCGATTCACCTTGGGAGTGAGGGTGTTTTCGCCGGAAACGATTTTTCCGCCATTGAAAGTTTGCCAAGAGTAGGTTACGCCCACAGTGGAAGAAAGTCCGCCCAATAACTGTACTTGCCCCGTATTGCAACTGATGAATTGATCTGGACCGGCACTGGGGATTGGAACCGGATTGACAATCAATTGTACTTGGTTCGATGCCGAGCAGCCATCCTTGGTTACCGTGACTGAGTAGGAGGTAGTTGTATTGGGAGAGACGGTAATGGAAGGCGAATTAGCGCCATTGCTCCAAAGATAATTTGACCCCAATGGGGCGATCAAATCCGTAAGTTGGCCAGGACAGATGGTTCGATCAGGGCCTAAATCAATTTGCAGGCGATTGAATACTTGAATATTGATTTCGTCGCTGGCGCTACAACCATTGTTGGTGGCGGTAACGGAGTAGGTTGTATTGGCATTTGGACGTACCTGAATGGAACGAGTAGTTTCACCGGTGCTCCACCTGAATTGGCCGTCACCGTTGACGGTCAGGGTTTTATTTTCTCCCGGACAAGCACTCAAATCAGGGCCAAGATTTACCACTGGCAATGGCTTAACGGTTACCGTGGATTGAGCGGTTGTAGTACACCCAGTGGCATCGGTCAAAGTAACCCGGTAAGTAGTAGTCAAAGCAGGACTAACATTGATTCTGGTATTTGAAGTTCCAGTACTCCAGGCATAGGACAAAGCGCCAGATACGGTAAGATTAGTGGACTCCCCGGCACAAATACTGACGTCTGGGGTAATAATGGGTTGAATCGTTGATCCCACATTGATTTGAACTTGGTCGGAGGCTATACAGCCATTCCGAGTAACGGCTACACTATATCCAGTGGTTACTTCGGGCTTCACTAGGATCGAGGGCGTCGTTTCACCGGTACTCCATAAGTAGCTATCGCCCCCCGAACTGGCAGCAGAAAGCGTTAGAGATTGGCTGGCGCAGATGTTCTTATCTGGACCAAGATCTACAACTGGAGGAGTGTTGACGACCAAGCGTATTTGATTGGTATTGCTGCATCCACCTTGGGTAGCGGTAACGGAGTAAACCGTAGTAGCATTGGGTGAAACTGTGATGGTAGGGGTGGCTGCACCATTGCTCCAACGAAAAACGCCTCCTCCATTGGCGCTGAGTGTAGCAGAACGCCCGGAGCAAATGCTTTGTTCGCCAGAAATACTGACTGCGAGTGCCGCACAAGCATTTTGTTCTATAACCACTTTTTCCAATTCATTTCCTCCTCCGCGGATATACAGCGTGTCGGTTCGGGCTTTTCCAGTGTTGTTGGGCTCTAATTCTACAGTGAGTAAGCTATTCGAAGCGCCGCGGGTTTGACTGACTTTCAACCAACTTTCGGTGCTTGCTCTTCTCAGGTTCCAAGCCAGATTGGAAGCAATTTGAATGTCAAATTTTCCACCCAACGAAGACATTACCTTTGCGGTAGGACTCACTTTTATCGTAGAAGGCCTACAACAACTGATCAAGCTGGTAATTAAACTGCTGCCATTGCGTTGAAAAATTCCGGTAGCCGTCACCGTGGTTCCATCAACGGGTTGAAAATAAGGCTTCATTTCATAGAGTACGCCGCCGCGATTGACTTTCACTATAAAAGATTCGCCTACGTCATACCCGCATTTGGTGGTATCGCCAGGCGCATCTTCATTCAGCATCATTTTTACTTCTGTACCATTCCAAGGGATAGAATTGGCCAATAAGGAGCCCATCGTGTTTTTTCGATAAAAAAAGTAGATTTGATCCGTAGCCGTCAAATTGCCGCCATTAATTTTACTCCCGCGTAGGGATCTTAACGTGACTGAATGAAGGTTTTGAGCACTTGCGGGGCATTTCCCACCGGCAGCATCACTTAAAAAGCCGCTTTGTGTTACACTTGTACAGTTGATGGTCAGCGTAAAATTGTTGACGCCCCCTAAAGCAGCCTTGTCAACTATCAAGTAATATATTCCTGGATCCAATAATAAAGTATCCGTCCTGACAGAACCTCCTTTGTCTGGTGTTTCAGCAAAAGTAAGGCAGGAACTACCACACAAATAATTGTACATAAATACGCCCATGACATTGGCAGACTGTAGCGTGACGCTGACTCGGCTGGGTTTGTCAATTTTGAATTGAAACTCTCGGTCTTCGCCTACAAAATTTTTGCCGCCCGTATAACAAGCTTGATAAGCATTGATGCCGCCAGCATTGTAGGTATAGCGATTAGAGCTACCATCAAGCGTTTGTGCTACGGCCACATTGCAGGCTATTGGCGTGGAGTTAGCGCGACAGTTTCCTTCCGGTAAGATGGAAAAAGCATAATTGAGATTGGGCAAATTGCCGAGGATTAGGATATAGTAATAACCTTGTTCAGATAGATTTTGCCCATCCATACCTACACATCGGTATCCCAACAAATTTGACGAGTTGCCGGGAATATCTTGTGGACAACGGTAAATAAATGCCCGCACGTTGTCAGTTAAAGCCAGGTTGACGGAAAAAACCTTAGGTGCATCATTATAAAAAACATAAATATGCCCAAAAAGAGAGTCAGGTAATACATTTTTGTAAAAACTGCGCACACAAGAATCTTGAGTCACCAAGTTGGGCGCTCGATCGGTCAAAGCAAAAGTACCTGAAAAACGGTCGCCTCGACCAACCATCGTTCCCCCAATATCGCAAACCGAAGCGCAGCCGCCAAATTCGGCGCGGGAATACAAATCGCAACGCGCGGCGGTTTCATTTACGTAGCTTTTACCGCTACTCAAACAGATCGGGCTGTACGCCGTGTTGTTGCAAGTGGCGTCGTTGTTTTTGCTCCACACACAAATATTGTCGATGGTAAAGTTGTGATCCGTTCCCGCGTAAAAATTGATCCCTCCCAGTTGTCGGGAATCGCTAGGATTTCCAATACTAAATCGCCAGGAATAGACCATTTGATCATTGATCCAGAGCTCAGCCACGTCTTTGTCCAAATCAATGATTTGCATTACTTTGTTCCAGGCACCATTGGCATAAGAAAAAGTTGCAACCGCTTTATTTCTTAGGCGGAGTTCTCCGCTGTTGTTGTTGCGAAAAAATACTTCGTAAGCCCATTGAGGATTGGCCCCGCCTG
>JBBRGN010000178.1:0-9967 GCA_038240665.1 Chitinophagales bacterium
ACTATCAAATCATAAGGCAAAAAAAGTCAGTAAATTGCAAAGAAAAGACATAAGGAGCTAAGAATGAATACAAATTAAAGGAATATAAATGGGATGGAAGGGCTTTTTTATAAAAACGGCAACCCAATGAGATTGATCACTGCCTGGGTTGCCGTTTTTTTAAAGTATAAATTAAGCTGAAAAACTGGTGCCGCAGCCGCAGGTCTCCTTAGCGTTGGGATTGTTGAAGGTAAAACCGCGGTTGTTAAGTCCGTCCAACCAGTCAATTTGCATACCCAGCAAGTAAATTCCAGGGCCTTTTTGCATCAAAACGTTGAGTCCGCCAATTTCGTAGTGGGAATCGGTTTCTTTGGCCTCATCAAACCCCAGTACATACGAAAAACCAGAGCATCCTCCGCCTTTAACGCCTACACGGAGCCCATATTCAGCAGGGACATTTTGTTCTTCCTGGATGCGGCGCAATTGTCTGATTGCGCTATCGGTAAAAGTGATCGGTTGCAATTCCGTTAATACTTCGCTCATGCTTGTGTTCGCTTTAGAATTAATCTAAACAAAGATACAACATTGGAACATCATCTTGAACGTTTTGGTTGAGGAATTTTTGCAGGTTTAATCATTCCTTACCTTCCAGCGAATGAGGGTTGTTTTTTCAAAAAATGCTTTTAGAGTTGCAGGACGTCATTTTTCCGCTAATTTTACGGCATTATTTTTACATTTGAACTACACCAACCGCGATGTTAAACCTGTTTGAAGTTTTATTGGATATTATTAAAGTGACCGTTCCGGCGCTTATCGTTTATTTTACCGTAAAAACGCTTTTTGGACAATTTTTGCAACAACAATTGCAAAAACAGCAATCCACTCAAAAGCTTAAGCAACAAGAAATGGTGTTGCCCCTCCGGCTTCAAGCTTACGAACGGCTTTCTTTGTTTTGTGAACGTATTTCGCCGGCCATCATGCTTCTGCGCTTCCGGCCAGATGGTTTGTCGGTAGCAGAATTGCAAGTAGCGCTGCTGCTGAACATCCAACAGGAATACGAACACAATGTGACCCAGCAAGTTTATGTCTCGGAGCAATTGTGGCAAATCCTAAAAATTGCCCGCGATGATTCGGTTAGTATGATTGCCATGGGCGCGGAAAATTTAGATCCCAAGGCGGATGCCCGTTTATTGGTGGATAACATTTTTGCTTTGCTGGATCATCGCGGCGGCGCAACTGGTTTGGATACAGCTTTGCAAGCCATTAAGACAGAAGCCGCAGGAATGATGAACAATTGATTCTGTACTATCCGGCTTTGAAAGCGTTGTTCATCTATTTTTTTCGCCGATAGTCCCTTATAAAATTGGTTTTTTGTGTAAATTCCCGAATGAACTGGATTATGAATCGATTCTCCTGCTCAAATTGAGTTTTTTTGACAAAAACCAACAACGATGGCCAACCGTAGATCATTTCTTAACAACCTGGCCGGTTTTGCCGGTTTGGCGATTACGCCTACTTTTTTTAATTCCACTCAGGGGCGAAATTTGCTTGCCTACCTAGAACAGCATGCTCATCTTAGCGCCGATGAAATCGCCGCTGATGAAACGTTTTGGTACCAGATTAAACAAGCATATACGGTATCTTCCAATATCATCAACCTCAACAATGGCGGCGTTTCTCCTCAGCCGAAGGTGGTTCAAGAAGCTGTAGAACGCTACAACCGATTGAGCAATGAGACGCCTTCTTATTATATGTGGCGTACTTTGGACGAAGGCCGCGAACCCCTTCGCCGCAAATTGGCCGATCTAGGCGGTTGTTCAAATGAAGAGATTGCCATCAACCGCAATTCAACTGAAGCATTGGAAACCGTCATTTTTGGCTTGCGGCTTAAAGCTGGCGATGAGGTGGTGCTTACCAAACAGGATTATCCCAACATGATCAATGCCTGGAAGCAACGGGAAAAACGGGATGGCATCGTACTCAAATGGCTCAATTTTGATTTTCCGATTGAAAACAAAGAGCAGATCGTCAAAACTTTTGTCGAGGCTTTTACTCCGCGAACTAAACTGGTACAACTTACCCATATCATCAACTGGAATGGCCAGATCCTTCCGGTAAAAGAAATTGCTGCAGAAGCCCGCAAACGGGGTATCGAATCGCTGTGCGACGCGGCGCACTCTTTTGCCCTGATTCAGTACCAAATTTCCGATTTGGGTTGTGATTACTTGGGGGTGAGCTTGCACAAATGGCTTTGTGCTCCCTTCGGCAGCGGGATGCTTTACGTGAAAAAAGACAAAATCAAAAATCTATATCCACTTTTTGGCGCTGCCGATCCCGAGAGTACCGACATTCGCAAGTTTGAAAATTTGGGGACCCGTTCTTTTGCCATCGAACAAGGTATTGGACAGGCAATAGATTTTCACCACATGATTGGTAGCGATCGGAAGGAAAAAAGGCTCCATTTTCTCAAAAATTACTGGGCGGAAAAGGTCTTGCAGAATCCTAGGGTGAAAGTGCATACCTCCCTAAAACCAGAATTTGCCTGCGCCATTGGTTTGGTCAGCGTAGATGGAAAAACGCCGGGAGATTTGGGCAATCATTTGTTCAGTAAGTACAAAATTCACTGCGTACCCATTGATTGGGAGAATATACACGGGGTGCGACTGACCCCCAATGTGTACACCACTACCAAGGACTTGGATGTGCTGGTGGAGGGAATTTTGGATTTGGCAAAATCATAATTAAAAGAGTAGAGCCGCTCATTGAGCGGCTCTACTCTTTTAATTGGTACTCTACCGGAATGACCTGATGCACTTCCAAAGGGGTTGTAGTCAATTTTTTTTCTTGATGACAAACCATACAACGATCAATAGGCAGCAACTTTCCGGGCGCTGCACTGGGTTGTTTTTGCAGCTGTTGTTGGGTTTTTGACAAGCGATCTTCCAAGTGGGAGCGGTAAGCCCAATACGCACTTTCAGGAATGAGTTGGGTGTTTTGATAAACTTTTAACGCATTGGGAAAATCTCCTTTTTCGTATAGCATATCACCAAGTATCATAAGGAAACCCTCTAAATTATGCGGGGCAATCCAGGAGTTCCAACAAACCCTTTTGTCGCCTTGATTGGTATTTAGTGGTAAAAATTGCAGGTAATCCAAGTTGCTAGGCGCTACTTTTTTCCCCACACAGGCTTCAATATTTTTCCACAACATGTCCAAAGCGTCCCGTCGGTCTTTTTTTCTGCTTGATTGTGACAGCGTATAAGCAGCGGTGAACAGATTGAATTCCGGGAATTTGCGCGCTGATTTTTTTAACATGAAATATGATTCCACAATTTTTCGGGTATTTTGATCCAGCGAAGCTTCGGTCAGCGAAACGCTGGCCAAAAAACCATAATACCGCCATTCTTTACCTGGGTGCAAATGAAAAGCTTCTTTAAAATATTTTTTGGACAAGGCGGCGTGATCGATGATTGTAGCCTTTTGCTCCGCTTTGCGGCTGAATTCAGCCAATGCCCAAATGTGCGTAAAACCCAAATGCGCGGCTAACCGATAATCGGCAGGATGTTCTAAATAGGCAGCGGTGAGTCGGTTCAACACCAAATCAATGCTATCGTAGTTGCCTTGGTGGAATTGTTCCCAGAAATATTGATCGGCGCTCATAGCTTCCTGTGCGCTCACCAATTGTCCTTTTTTTTGGGGTATAAAATTGGGGATTACAGCCGTACACCCCACAATCAAACCGAAGATGATTGCAAAGAGTAAATTGTTCTTCATGTTGAGGTTGTTATATTAAAAAAATATTAAGGATACAACAAATACTTTTTCCTTTTTTTCTTGAATTTACTCAAACCAGGCTCCCAAGTTTTTCTGATCTCCTCCTCGCTTTTTCCAGCAATGATTTGTTCGCGGAGGGTCTTGCCGCCCGCCAGTTTATCGATGAATTTGTTAGCCAAGAAGAAGGAATCTATTTTGGGGAAATTGCGGTAATAATCTATGATGTACGAGAGGTTCACTTTTGCCTCCTTCCTGATGTCTTCCGTTTGGCGGGTGGTCAGATCAAAACCCCGGCAGGTTTTGCCTTTTTGAAAAGGATCCATGGCACCCACTTTGGGTTCAGGAACAAAAGTAAAATCGCCAAAGGTAGACCCAGGAGCGCCGTAAACTTGAAATTGTTTATCGGTGCCGCGGCCTACGCTGGCTACCGTTCCTTCAAACAAACAAATTGAAGGGTAAAGGTAGATGGCGCGGTTGTTTGGAATGTTGGGGGAAGGTTTAACGGGTAAAACATAAGGGGTTTGGTGGGTATATCCGCTACAAGGAATCACCTGAAGTTTGCATTGTATGCCTCCCGCCAGCCAGCCTTCACCATTGATCATTTGAGCATATTCGCCGATGGTGAGCCCGTGTACAACCGGTACAGGATGCATGCCTACAAACGATTTGTAAGCCATGTCCAAAATGGATCCATCTACAAAATGGCCATTGGGATTGGGTCGATCGAGGATCAGGAGTGTAAGCCCGTTTTCGGCGCAACTCTCCATTACATTGTGCAGGGTAGCTACAAAAGTATAGTAGCGTACGCCAATGTCCTGAATGTCAAAAATTAAAACATCTAAACCAGCTAAATCTTCTTTGCCTGGCTTACGTTTGGCGCCATAAAGCGAAACAATGGGAATACCAGTTTTGACATCAGGAGCGTCTTTTACCTTTTCCCCGGCATCAGCGGTACCTCTAAATCCATGTTCAGGAGAAAAAATGCGTTTAACGGGTACACCCAATTGTACCAAAGTATCGACCAAGTGGGAATTACCTACCATGGAAGTTTGGTTCACCACCATCCCCACCTTTTTGGTTTTTAAGTCAGCGAGGTACAAATCAAATTGCGCCGCCCCGACTTGCAAAGCCGCACTGCTTTTGGTCATTGCTTTGACCTTGATGGTGGTCCCAGATTGACCTTGGGCGAAAAAAACAATTACTAAATTTAAAAAAACAACAAATATTTTTAAAAAACGCACCATTATGTTTTAATTTTAGGATGTTATTGTTGAGATTAGCAAAATACACAATCTTGTTTATTTTTAATGTTTTTGCTAAAAAGGCGGAAGGGTTCAGGAGAAGCGAAAAACTGGATTTTGACCCCCAATGTGTTCTTTGGAAAAATAATATGCCTTACGGTCGTTTTAACTATGAAAAAGATATATGCCGTCATTGATTTAGAAACCACGGGCGGGAAAGCCAGTCGGGATCGAATTACCGAAATCGGTATTGTGCTGCATGATGGAGAGAAGATACTGGATCAATGGGAAAGCCTCATTAATCCTGAAACCTATATCCCTTGGGGAATAACTGAACTTACCGGTATTTCTCAAGACATGGTTGTGGACGCGCCTAAGTTTTTTGAGGTAGCTAAAAAAGTGGTGCAAATGACCGAAGGTGCCATCTTTGTAGCGCACAATGCCCGTTTTGACTACTCTTTTTTGTGCGAAGAATTCAAACGTTTGGGGTATACCTACACCCGCAAACAGCTGTGTACCTTGCGTTTGGCAAGACAGGCACTTCCAAATTTGCACTCGCACGGGCTTGATGCACTTTCCAATTTTTTAGGGATTGAAAACAACCGTCGTCACCGCGCATTGGGGGATGCCTTAGCCACTGCGGAATTGTTGGCATATCTTTTTTCGCAAGAAGAAAATCAGGTCAAAGCAGATTTGATGATCAATTTGGGGATTAGAGAATCGTTGTTGCCACAAAATTTAGACCTGGAAAAAATCCATGCCCTGCCGGAATCTTGCGGCGTCTACTATTTTCACGATGAAAATGGAGAAGTTATTTACGTAGGTAAAAGCATCAACATTCAAAAAAGGGTAGCCGAACATTTTGCCGATAAAACCGAAAAAGCCAAAAAATTACAGGAAGGCGTTAACGACATTTCTTACGAATTAACCGGTAGTGAATTGATCGCTTTGCTTCACGAGTCTATGGAAATCAAACGTTTGCGACCTAGAATCAACCGAGCTCAACGCCAACGCAATTTTCCTTACGCGATTCATACTTGGATCAACGAAGGTGGATACCGCTGTTTTGGAATGGCTGAAACCACCGCTTCCACCCGAAAAAAATTGCAAATCCTAGCTGAATTCCCCAAAGCTGGACATGCTAAAGGCCGATTGAATGCTGCAAGGCTGCAATTTGAATTGTGTGAAAAACTAGTGGGGTTGGGTACGCGCGGAGGAGCTTGTTTTCAGTACCATCTTCAAAACTGTGCGGGTGCTTGTATCGAAAAAGAAACGGTTGAACAGTACAATTTGCGTGCTACTGAAGCCTTAGAAGCTTTGTCCACCTTGTTTGATACCAATTTTTTTCTCATTGATGAAGGAAGAACGGCAGAAGAACACGCGGTAGTCTTGGTGGAAGATGGTCGGTACCAAGGACATGGTTTTTTGGATGCCGACGTCAATATATCGAGCATTGAATTGCTTCGCGATTCCGTAAAAACCCAGCAGGGCAATCCGGAATTGAACAAGATCATCCACCGCCACATTTTGACGGATGCTAGTTTGAAGATCATTCCGTTTTAGCGGGAAATAGCAGTGCCCTGAAGCAAATACTGCGCCATCTCTTGTTGGATTTCTAGCGCTGCTGCGCGCGCCTTTTCGGCAAAGTCTAATCCAGAACCCGCATATTGAATGCCCCGCGAGGCATTGACCAAAAGACCTACCTCGGCGTTCAGACCCAATTGACTAAGGGTTGCCAGGTCTCCTCCCTGAGCGCCTACACCCGGAACCAATAAAAAATGATCAGGAATGATTTTTCTAATCTGCGCAAACTGTTGGGGATGCGTAGCACCAACCACAAACATCAGGTTGTCTGGTGTACCCCAAGTAATGGCTTTTTGCAGTACTGATTCGAACAGCGCTTGGCCGTCTGCCTGGACATTCATTTGAAAATCGCTGCTACCAGGATTAGAAGTCAAGGCCAATAGAATGACCCACTTACCCGGAAAACCCATAAACGGCTGTACCGAGTCAGCGCCCATGTAAGGTGCAACGGTGATGGCATCACAAGGTAAGGTTTCAAAAAAAGCTTTGGCGTATTGGCGGGAAGTATTGCCGATATCACCGCGTTTGGCATCAGCAATGATGAAATGGCGATCCCCGATGTAATGGATGGTTTTTTCCAAAGCCTGCCAGCCCCGAATCCCCATGGCTTCATAAAAAGCCAAATTGGGTTTGTAAGCCACGCACAAATCGCGGGTAGCATCGATGATCTGCTGATTAAAAGCAAAAATAGGATCTTCGTTTGTCAACAAATGAGCGGGAATGCGTTCCCATTCGGTGTCCAAACCTACGCAAAGGTAAGATTGTCTTTCTCGGATCAGTCCAACCAGTTCTTGCCGCGTCATAATAACCTAAACTTAAATCGTAAGACCGTTAATCGCTTCTACACCACGGATAAATGGAAGTCTTCTTTTAATGGCTTCTTCCACGCCTGCGCGCATGGTCATCACCGACATGTTGCAATTTTCGCAATTGCCCATCCATTTAATCAATACGATGTTGTCATCGGTAACATCTACTAATTCAACATTTCCGCCATCTACGGCCAAATGAGGGCGAACCTCCTCCAAGGCGATGTCAATATTTGATAGCAATTCCGCTTTTTCCAAAATTTACTTTTTTGCACCCAAGCCATGTTGCTTTGGGAAAGATGATATAAAAGAGTTCTTGCTATGGTTTTGATTAAGAATAACTTATTCCTAATTTTTCATTTCAACAATTCTGGTCTGTTCCAGCATTTCATTGCGCAGTGCCACTTGCCGCACCACATTTTGGGCTACTTGGATAAAAGCTTCGCCAGTAATCAGATCATCATCTTGCAAGATAGCTGGCTTGCCCAGGTCCCCAGCTTCTCGAATTCCTTGTACCAGCGGGATTTGACCCAGCAACATGCTGTTGCTCAACAAAGCCAATTTTTTGCCGCCGCCTTGCCCAAAGATAAAATATTTATGCTCAGGTAGTTCTTTTGGCGTAAACCAAGCCATGTTTTCTACCACTCCCAAAATTGGAACGCCAATCTGCGGCAACAAAAACATGTTCATGGCTTTAACCGCGTCAATAACGGCTACTTCTTGGGGGGTGGTTACAATGACTACTCCGGTTACCGCTACGGTTTGCACCAAACTCAGTTGTACATCTCCAGTACCCGGGGGGAGGTCAATGATTAAATAATCCAGCGCCGGCCACAGACAATCGTTGAAAAACTGTTTGATAATTGCTGCTAAGCGAGGTCCCCGCAACACCACCGCTTGATCCGGTTCAATGATAAACCCAATGGACATCAAGGAAATGCCATAAGCTTCCAAGGGAACCATTCTTGGCTGCCCATATACATCCTGAACCTTAGGCCGTTGACCTTGCAAACCGAACATGGTGGGAATGGAAGGACCATATAAGTCGGCATCCACCAAACCAACTTGGGCGCCCATCTGCCGCAATCCCAGAGCTAAATTAGCAGCTACGGTTGACTTACCTACACCACCTTTACCGGAGGCTACGGCAATAATGTTTTTGATTTGCGGTACGGCGTTGGGTACTTCTGGGGCTGCTGGGTTATTGGCCATCAGATGCACATGCACGTTGGCCGAGGGATAAACCTCTTGGATAGCACCGATGCAGGCAAAGTTTAAATCAGATTTGTATTGGCTGTTGAGCGAAGGCAATTCAAGGGTGAATGCCACGTTATTACCGTCAATCGACAAATCACGCACCATATTTCGGGTGATGATGTCTTGACCCGTGCTTGGATCTTTGACTTTGGCCAGCGCTTTTACAACCAGTGTCGTTTCAATTGTCATGTATACAAGTATTCTAGCTACAAAAATAGAAACAATTGTTTGGAATAAAGAGTTTTTAGGTTTCAAGCAATCCGATTACTTTTGCACTTGCCATGAAAGTACACCATGACCTCAATGCTTTGCCTGAATTTAAGAATGCCGTCATCACGATAGGATCGTTTGACGGCGTACACAAAGGGCATCAAGAAATTATTGAACAAGTTAAACAACTCGCTCAGCGCTGCCAAGGGGAAAGCGTATTGATAACTTTTCATCCCCATCCCCGCGCTATTGTTTATCCCAAGGATACCACTTTGCGCTTAATCACTACGATTGAAGAAAAAATCGAACTCATTGGTCGCTATGAAGTGGATCATTTGGTGGTAGTCCCCTTCACCGTAGAGTTTTCGCAGCTTAATGCCGATGAATACATTGAAAAATTTTTGGTGGGCCGTTTTCATCCCCGCTACATTGTCATCGGTTATGATCACCGCTTTGGTTTGAGTCGCCAGGGCGATATTAATTTTTTGCAATGGTACGGCGAACGGTTTGGTTATGAAGTGGTTGAGATCGAAAAACAAGTTTTAGAAGATGTCACCGTCAGTTCCACCAAAATCCGTAGAGCGTTGGAAGAAGGGGACGTTAAAAATGCCGCCCGGTTTTTAGGACATTTTTTTCTGCTCAATGGTAAGGTAGCGGAAGGTCAAAAAATAGGCCGTACTATTGGTTATCCTACAGCCAATTTAGAGGTATCCGAAAAAAGCAAGTTGGTTCCGCCCGACGGGATCTATGCGGTTTTTTTAACTGTGGCCGGCAAACGGTACCGAGGGATGCTCTACATTGGAAGGCGTCCTACCTTAAAGGAGTTCAATAACCGTACGATTGAGGTCAATATTTTTGACTTCGATGCCGATATTTATGGGCAGTACGTGATGTTGGAATTGGTGGACTTCCTACGGGGAGACCAAAAATTCAATGGCTTAACCGCTTTAAAAGAGCAACTGGCCAAGGACAAAATCGCAGCGGAAGCGGTTTTGCTTGATGCTCCTCTAATAGACTCAACGTTCCATCTTGAAAATCCACCCCAAGTTGCTGTTGTGGTGCTGAACTACAATGGCCGCAATTATCTGCAACAGTTTTTACCCTATTTATTGG
>JBBRGN010000179.1:0-9951 GCA_038240665.1 Chitinophagales bacterium
GATGGCATCCAAGCGCCCTTCGTTTTTTGACACTGCTTCGATTACCTGTAACGCGGAAGGCGTAAGATCAAGATCCATCAATTGATCTTGATTCTGGTTGACGAAATTGGTCACCAATTGAAAGCCGCCGGTTGCTACTCCGGTAGGTTGAAATTTGCGAAACTGTACTTGTTGTACCCCGTCAGTAACCAGTAAATTTGCCCCCTGATCCACTACTTGAATGTCTTTGGCAGGCAGTGGTTGTGGTTGCGATATGGGGGGGCGATTATAAGGTGGATCTACTGGATTGCCTGTGCCGTTACCATTGTTGCTACCGTTGTTGTAAGTTTGCGGTTGAAAGTCATCGCCAAAAAATTGGCTGATATCAGCCAGTAAAGCCCTTGCCAAGGGCTCGTTAAGCTGGCGACCATCCGAATTAAGTCCTTTGCGGCGGGCATAATCCGATAAGTTTGCTTGCAGCGTAGGTTCTTTGATGTTGAGCATGTCAAGTATTAGTACCAATTGCTTGACGCCAAAGTTGTTGGAATCGACCAAATCAAAATCAGTTGACAAGGAGCGATTATTGATGGAGCGCTGAAGCAATTTAACGCCTTCCACGATGCGGTAGCGCTCCAACATGGTTATGGCTTGAAAAGGTGAAATCACCAAACCATCGGCATCCAAACGGTTGCGTTGAGAAAATGAGCGAACGGCAGCTACGGTTTCTTCATTGTACGCTTCGATAGGGCCTAAGCGCCGCCAGTCTAATTCTTTACTAAACCCCAACTCGTTGAGCAATTCACGCAAGTTCTTCACATATTCATTACGTGCCCGTAAAAGAAGAAATTTACTAATCGAGTTGGTACGCAGCAGATTGAGGATGGGTTCCGTATTGATCATTATTTTGGTGCTTTGAAGGGGGTTGAGATGAACAAGATCTTAAAGATGTGGCGTTTTTTTAAATATTCCAAATACCAAAGAATGAATAACGCCATAGTTTTAACGTATACAATGACAATTTATGGTTCTTTCGTTGAAAAATGGAACAAGGTCTTTACCATCGGCGGAGTAAAAATAAAAAAAGCGCGCTAAAGTCTTGACTTTAACGCGCCTTTTAAGCTGGCAAAAAACCAGACCCTTATTTTACAGAATCCACGATGGTCTTGAAGGTATCAGGATGATGTAGAGCTAAATCGGCCAATACTTTGCGATTCAGCGCGATTTCGTTTTTATCCAAACCATGGATCAAACGCGAATAAGAGATGCCGTGCTGACGAGCACCGGCGTTGATTCGCGCAATCCAAAGGGTGCGATAAGCGCGTTTTTTTTGCTTCCGGTGGGTATAAGCATAGCCCATTGCTTTATCAATGGCATTCTTTGCAACCGTAATCAAGCTACGACGGGCACCGAAATAACCGCGGGCCGCCTTTAGAACTTTTTTGCGCCGTTGCCTAGAGGCAACCGCATTGACTGAACGTGGCATTGTTCAAATTTTAGTGCAATACAGGGATCTTCCATTTGGGAGATGCTTCTGTTCCTGCATTCTCGTTAAAAAATGTTTCTTAAGCTTTGCACAACATGCGCAATACGCGTTTCTCTTCTGAAACGTGAACCAGAGTGGAATCTCTTAAGCGCAATTTAGCTTTCTTGCTTTTGCTTCTCATCCGGTGAGAAGTATTGGCTTGAAAACGCTTTACCTTCCCTGATCCCGTAATTCTGAAGCGCTTTTTGGCACTAGAGTGCGTCTTCATCTTTGGCATATACACTCGTTTTTTATGACAGGATGCAAAAGTAGGTATTACTGAACAACCCACCAAGAAAATGTTACTTTTTCTTTTTAGGCGTCACGATTACTATCATTCTTCGGCCTTCTAGTTTTGGCAAAGATTCAGCAGCTCCTAAGTCCTCTAATTCTTTGAGAAAACGCAGCAACAACAACTCACCCCGATCTTTGAACACGATGGTACGACCGCGGAAGTTGACGTAAGCTTTTACTTTTGAGTTTTCTTCAAGGAATTCGCGGGCGTGGCGCACTTTGAATTCGAAATCGTGATCGTCAGTATTGGGACCAAAGCGGATTTCTTTCACTACTGTTTTTGCAGCTTTGGCTTTGATCTCTTTTTCCTTTTTCTTTTTCTCGTAAAGGAATTTATTGTAATCGACGATTCTAACGACTGGTGGTTTGGCGTTAGGGGAAATTTCAACCAAATCCAATTCTGCTCTTTCTGCCCATTCGCGGGCGTCGCGGGTAGCGTATACCTCGCCGGATTTGATTTCTACTCCAAGGAGTGCGCTGACGGCTTCCATGTTATCGCCTATTAGGCGAATCTCCGGGATGCGAATTTGCTCATTGACCCGGAACTGGTCGTCTTTCTCTTTACTAGATTTTACGAATTCTCTCTTTGCCAAATGCGATTTTTTTGATGAACTAAATGCAAAAAGTACATCGTACAGTTAACTTCCTGTAGATGTACTTTTGCAAATATAAAAAGATTATTTATTCCTTAACGTCCGTATTTACTTCTTTCGCCAAGGTGATCTTCAATTCTTCGCCGCTTTCGTGCATTACTGCCTCTAAAGCAGCGCCTTCTTGAGGATTTTCATTCAGGATGAACTCCGCCAAAGGGTCTTCCAAATATTTTTGAATGGCCCGGTGGAGTGGTCTTGCCCCAAACTGTGGATCAAAGCCTTTTTCCGCTACGAACTTCTTCGCCTCATCGCTGAGAATCAAAGAGTACATCATAGTCGTTAAGCGTTTGTGCAAATCCTTCAAAGAGATGTCGATGATTTTGAAGATCTCTTCTTGACCTAATGAGTTGAAGATGACCACATCATCGATCCGGTTGAGGAATTCAGGCGAGAAGGTACGCTTGAGCGCGTTTTGGATAACGCCCTTTGAATACTCTTCCGCTTGGTCTTCCCGAGCTTTGGTCGCAAAACCAACGCCCTGTCCAAAATCTTTGAGTTGACGAACGCCAATGTTCGAGGTCATGATGATCAAGGTGTTTTTGAAATCCACCCGGCGACCCAAACCGTCGGTCAACTGGCCATCGTCCAAAACCTGCAACAGGATGTTGTACACATCGGGGTGCGCTTTTTCGATTTCGTCCAAAAGAACTACACTATAAGGCTTGCGACGAACTTTCTCCGTCAATTGACCACCTTCTTCATAACCTACGTATCCTGGAGGCGCACCAATCAAACGGCTCACGGAGAATTTCTCCATGTATTCGCTCATGTCAATACGAATCAAGGCATCATCAGAGTCAAAAAGATAGCGCGCCAAAGCTTTTGCTAATTCGGTTTTACCCACCCCGGTAGGGCCAAGGAAAATAAAAGAACCGATTGGCTTAGAAGGATCTTTCAAGCCCACGCGGTTGCGCTGAATGGCTTTGGTGATTTTCTTCAGTGCTTCGTTTTGTCCGATGATGGAATCTTGCATGTCTTTCTCCATGTTCACCAGCTTACGGCTTTCGCTTTGAGCTACGCGCATCAAGGGAATACCCGTCATCATGGAAACTACTTCGGCAATATCTTCTTCAGATACGGGGTAACGCTTGGTTTTGGATTCTTCCTCCCATTGCACTTTGGCAAATTCCAATTGGCGAACCAATTTAGATTCACGATCCCGAAGATCAGCAGCACGTTCGTATTGCTGATTTTTCACGGCCTGATTTTTTAGCTCTTTTAGCTCTTCGATTTGCTTTTCCAGTTCTTCGATGTGCTTTGGTACATGGATGTTTTTTAAGTGTACCCGTGCACCCACTTCATCAAGTACGTCGATTGCCTTATCGGGCAAAAAACGATCGGTAATGTAACGATCACTTAAGCGTACGCAAGCGCGGATGGCATCGTCCGCATAGATTACATTGTGGAAATCTTCGTACTTCGATTTGATGTTGTGCAAAATGTGAATGGCCTCGTCGGCAGATGGCGGGTCAACCATTACTTTTTGGAAACGTCGATCCAGCGCGCCATCTTTTTCAATATGCTGGCGGTATTCATCAAGCGTAGTGGCTCCAATACATTGAAGTTCGCCACGTGCCAAGGCTGGTTTGAAGATATTGGATGCATCAAGTGAGCCGGTAGCACCGCCTGCACCTACGATGGTGTGAATTTCATCGATAAAAAGAATCACATCGCGAGATTTTTCCAACTCGTTCATGATGGCCTTCATGCGCTCTTCAAACTGACCGCGGTATTTGGTTCCGGCAACCAAAGCTGCCAAGTCCAACATTACGATGCGTTTGTTAAAAAGGGTACGGGATACCTTACGTTGCATAATGCGCAACGCCAATCCTTCAACGATGGCCGTTTTACCTACGCCAGGTTCGCCGATGAGGATGGGGTTGTTCTTTTTGCGACGGCTAAGGATCTGCGATACGCGTTCGATCTCATTTTCCCGACCAATGATGGGGTCGAGTTTGCCTTCTTCTGCTAACTTGGTGATGTCGCGACCAAAATTATCTAGCACCGGCGTGCGAGACTTGGTGTTGGCTTTGCGTTGCTGGAAGCGGCTGCCTTGATCGTCTTCTTCGTACGGATCATCGTTGTCAGAAGGCGCTTGATTGTAAGGTTCGATCGAAGTAAAATCTTGATCTTGCTTGACATATTCCAACTCTGCTTTGTAGATGTCGTAATCAATGTCAAACTGATGCAAAATCTTCGATGCGGGATTTTCCTTGTGCTTAAGGATAGAGAGTACCAGATGTTCTGGGCTGATCTCTTCACTTTTCAACATTTTGGCTTCCAGAAAAGTCACCTTTAATACTTTTTCCGCTTGCTTGTTCAAGGGTAAAGTTCCAACATTAAGGGTGGTAGCGGCGGCAGGGATTTTCTGCACCGACTCTTCCAGGGTCTGACGAAGTTCGCCAGAATCGACGTCAAGCGATTCCAGCACACGTACTGCCAAACTGTCTTTTTCCGATACAATTCCCAAAAGGAGATGCTCGGTTCCAATAAAATCATGGCCTAGTCGAATGGCTTCCTCTCGACTTTTGGCTATGACCTGCTTCACCTTAGGTGAGAATCTTCGATTATTCATAGGTGGTACTGTTCTGAGAATGCTTTAGTTATCAACTTGAAACAAGTATAGCATTAATTATCAAAAAATACAAAAGTTTCCACTTGGAAGTTGCAAACTAGTGCTTTAGGAATGATTCAGCAATAACTTACTCCTTTTGAGCTGCAAAAAGTAATCCAAAAAATTCAGACTGTCAAGGTGAAGAAGTACGATTTTCCAAATTTAACATCATCATGAGATTTTAGGAATGATTTAAATGTAAATTACGGCGTTTTTCGCTTTCTTTTTTCGCTCTAGGGGGGCAAATGTCCCTGCTAGCTCTGAACGTAGGTCAGCGATTGCTGGTCAAAAAATAAATTCGCCAAAATTTACTCTTTCCGTCTTGCGCGGTGTATAACAACAAGAAAAAGCCATAAGTTTAATAGAATGGATCAGTAGTGAAAGTTTCCCTTTAATTTGTATGTTTACTTCGCTATAATAACTACTTTTGCAAGGAAATGAAATGACCAGTGTTTTATGGAGTATAAAGTAAATAAACAGGAGAGATACACCGTTTTTTGTCCACTTGAGCAAAAATTGAATGCAATTTTAGCCCCGGATTTGAAATCTGAGTTTGTAATCTTCTTTAACGAAGGGGTGAAAAACCTAATTTTTGATCTTTCAAAAGTTGAATACATTGATTCTTCCGGGTTGAGTGCCATTTTGACAGCAGATCGTCTTTGGAATGAGCAAGGAACTTTCATTTTGACAGGTCTAGACCACCCAAGTGTCAAACGGTTGATTGAAATCTCTCACTTGGATACTGTTCTAACCATTGTTCCAACCATTGATGAGGCCATTGAGTATGCTTTCATGGAGGAGCTTCACCGCGAAATTACTAAGGAAGAAGACGAAGGCACTATCGAAGAAGAAGAATAGCCTGCTTGGTCTTTTTAAAAACAACAAGAGCCATCATCCTTCACGGATGATGGCTCTTGTTGTTATGGTGTCCTTGATTGCCTTACTTTTAGGTTTTTCTCACATTCAGCAGCAAAGTATCTGAATTGATGGCCGTAAAAATCCCCTGGGCATTTTTGATATTGGAGTTAGGGATACGTAAGTTTTGGGAAGAAGTACTTAGAATCATCTTAGGAAGGGAAAGAAAAACCATCCAAATGGAAAAGTGAAAGCCAATTCTAAGTATCTTTTGCCAAATTCCATTGATCATATTGCCTCCCTAAATTTCTGACCTCAAAGAGTGGAAATATTCAGGGGCGGTTGTACGATCGGGAACTAGATCGAACACGAACTTGTCCTACTACTTATGCAATTTGAACTTCAATTATTGGGGACCAATGCCGCCTTTCCCACATTGGAGCGGTTTCCTTCGGCACAAGTCCTAAGCGTTGGAAACCGTGCCTATCTCGTAGATTGTGGCGAGGGAACCATCATCCGTATCCAGCAATTCAAAGTCGCTATGCGGCGGGTAGGCCAGATTTTTATTTCCCACCTCCATGGCGATCATTGTTTTGGGTTGGCGGGCGTAATTTCTTCTTTGGCGCTGGGGGGTAGAAAAACGCCCATGCAGGTTTTTGGGCCGGCTGGCTTGAAAGAGATGATTGCCGTACAATTGAAAATCACGGATTCCCATTCTCCTTTTTCCTTGGAGTTTATTGAAGTCAATACCATGCAGCATCGCCTGATTTTTCAAGACGAGAATGTTGAGGTCTTTTCCTTGCCTTTGTTGCATCGGATTCCTTGTGTAGGCTATTTTTTTCGCGAGCGCGAGCGCCCACGCAACATGCGCGTGGATAAAATTCAGGAATACCAATTGGATGTTCAACAGATTTTAGCAGCTAAAGCGGGTCAAGATCTGATATTGGCGGATGGGCAAACGGTTGCTAACCTGGAGATAACTCAAGCGCCCCAAGCGCCTCGTTCTTATGCGTATTGTTCGGATACAGCGTTTTTAGCTACGCTGCCAGAACTGATACAGGAAGTGGACATTCTCTATCACGAAAGTACTTTTTTGCAGGCCGATGCTCAGCGTGCCGAGGAAACCGGACATTCTACAACCGTTCAGGCGGCAACCATTGCATCGGTGGCGAAGGCGAAGCGCTTGGTTTTGGGGCATTTTTCCGTTCGCTATTCCAATATGAATGCTTTTTTGGAAGAAGCTAGCGCTATTTTTCCCAATACAATTATGGGATATGACGGATTGATCATTGAGGCTTAGGACGAATATTGTTCTTTTCTTTACAATTGCTTTTCCAATCGCGATCCGCTCCTTTTTTGGCTAAAAAGTACCTGGACGGACAACATACAAATGATAACCCCTCCACCTACTAACGCCATAAATGCAGGTTTTTCGCCATAACCCAGCAATACCCAAACCGGATTTAAAATGGGCTCTAACATGGCAATGAGCACCGCTTCCACCGCCGTTACCCTTTTTAAGCCGTAGGTAAAGAGCATGTAACCCAAGCCAATCTGTACAAAACCCAAAAACAACAGCATCCCCCACTGAGTGACAGTCGGCGGCGCGGAATGGAAAAACCAAGGTGCGCTGATCAATACAATGAGCAAATTACCCCAAAAAATACCGGATTCATGGCGATCGGGAGCGTTAAAGCGTTGAACCAACATCATGCCCGACAGAAAGAGGCCCGAACTCAGCCCGATCAAATTACCGAGGAGATTACCTTTTCCCAAGTCGCCCCAAAAGAACAACAACATGCCCAGCGCGCATACGATGACCGTAATGATGTTGAGCCGTGATAGCTTAAATTTGAACAAATAAGGTTCGAGCAAAAAAACATAGATCGGCGCGGTATACTGCAAAAATACGGCATTGGCAGCGGTAGTCATTTTGGTAGCAATCACAAAACTCATGGCCAAACCAGTATAAAAAATGGCGACCAAAAGGGTAAGTTTATCCAGTCGCCAAACCTTTTTTCCAAAAGTCAGACTGAACAAGATACAAGCGCAAGCTGCCCGATAGAATAGAATGGTATAAGGATCAAAAGGCAATAACTTGATGAACAAACCGCCGCTGCTCCAAATGATGGCACCAAAGAAGACGGCTAAGGTTCCCGCGCGATGTTGATCCATTGATTTGAGCATGGAAGTATTATTGTGCTAAAATGGGTCCTAATAAAGCGGGCGAATAATTAATGGACTTTAAAGTTTTGTGGTCATCCTGACGGAAAACCAGGAACCCCCCTTCCGTTTCGTGGATGTAGCCTTCGGTAGCGCGTTCGGTTTTATAGTAATGCAGTGTTGCTTCTGCTTCCTCACGGGTAGCACACATTTTGCTCATGTTAGAGCGTTGCACTTCGCTGAATAAGGTGGAGAATTTTTCGCCCATACCAAATTCAAGAACGGCCCCAGAAAGCACGTATTGAAGATCGCAAAGTGCATCAGCTACCTCGATTAGATCGCCGTCGTTAATCGCTTTTTGCAGTTCATTCAACTCTTCTTGTAGCAAAGCTACGCGCAAACGACAGCGATCAGGCGCGGGAATTGCCGGTTCTGCTAAAATGGGGTGGTGAAAAGTGCGGTGAAAGGCCGCTACTTGATTGAGCGCGTCTAAAGCATCCATGAAGTCAATTTTTTTTGTAAGTAGCCGCAAGATAAAAATATCGTTATTGTAGGAGCGAAATTTCCCTAGCTGTCATTTAATTTTGTCTTACTTTTGGGCAACAAAAAAAATACAAGCGGTGGCAAACAGATACTTTGACTTGATCGACCAGACCTTTTATTTCCCTCAGGAAGGCTTTGATATCGATGAAAAGGGGTCTTTGGTATTCAATGGGGTTCCTCTCAAATATTTGATCGAAAAATATGGTTCCCCGCTCAAATTGACCTATCTACCCAAAATTGGTTCTCAAATCAAAAAAGCGCGGAACTTGTTCACCCGGGCCATGAAATCCTTGGGGTACAACGGAAGTTACAACTATTGCTATTGTACCAAAAGCAGCCATTTTAGTTATGTGCTGGAGGAAGTCCTTAAACACGAAGTACACATCGAAACCTCCTCAGCCTTTGACATCGACCTTATTCGGCACTTATTTGCCAAAGGTTTGGTGGATAAAAATACCATCATTGTTTGTAATGGCTTTAAGCCCGACAATTACAAAAAACGCATCGTCGATTTGATCAATGATGGGTTTGTCAATGTAATCCCGGTTTGCGATAACGTGATGGAAATCGATTATTATGAAGAGCATGTTGTTGGGACTTGCAATATCGGGATTCGAGTAGCTACCGAAGAAGAACCCAATTTTGAATTTTATACCTCGCGTTTGGGGATCCGTAACTCTGATGTATTGCCTTTTTTTCAGGAAAAAATTGCCAACAATCCTAAGTTTAAGCTACGATTACTGCATTTTTTTGTTGATACTGGCATCAAAGACACCCTTTATTATTGGGGCGAACTCAAAAAAGCCATCAAACTGTATTGTACCCTCAAACGCCAATCGGAAGATCTACACGTGATCAACATCGGCGGTGGTATGCCCATCCGCAATTCTTTGGGTTTTGACTTTGACTACAAGTACATGATCCGAGAGATTGTTCGCAACATCATGAACGCCTGTCAAGAAGAGGAGATTCCGGAGCCCGATATTTTTACCGAGTTTGGAAAATATACAGTAGGAGAGAGCGCCGCCACGATTTTTACCGTTTTGGCTCAAAAACGCCAAAATGATGCCGAGTTGTGGTACATGATCGACAATTCTTTAATGACCACTTTGCCCGACACTTGGGGTATTGGCGAGCGGTTTATTCTCTTGCCCATCAATAAATGGTACAACGATTACCACCGGGTCAACATCGGGGGATTAAGTTGCGATAATTCTGATTATTACAATGCAGAGGTCAACCAAGCACAAGTATTTTTACCAGCCTATGACTCCAGTGAAGCAGAACCCTTGTACATCGGATTTTTTCATACCGGCGCTTATCAAGAA
>JBBRGN010000180.1:0-9888 GCA_038240665.1 Chitinophagales bacterium
TTGATTTATAACGCTGAAAAAGATTTGACCTCAAAAGGCGGTGATGCTGCCGATATCCTACGCAAAGTACCCATGTTGTCAGTAGATCTAGACGGCAACGTTTCCCTGCGCGGTAATGGTAATGTTCGGGTGCTCATCAACAACAAACCGTCCACCATCATGGCGGCTAACATTGCTGATGCCCTCAAACAGATCCCTGCGGACATGATCAAAACGGTTGAGGTAATTACTTCGCCTTCCGCTAAATACGATGCCGAAGGATCAGGTGGTATCATCAACATCATTACCAAGAAAAACACCCTCCAAGGATACAATATGAACGTAGACTTGGGTGTAGGCAACCGAGGATCTAACTTGGGTCTCAGAGGAAGTTATCGCGCTGGTAAAATGGGCTTTACTTTAGGAGGATATGGCCGCGGCAACTATTTCCGTACGATTACAGATTTGAACCAAACGACGTTCGGAACAACTCAAAATGTAGTCACTGCTCAAAATATTCGTACCAAGGACAATGGTTTGTTTGGAAACTACAACTTGGGTTGGGATTACGACATTGCCAAAAATCAATCCTTGACGGCGAGCGTTCGTTATGGTGTGCGCAACTCATCACGTAAACAAGATCAAAATACCGGATTATCGATCGGTAGCAATCCCGCTATCTTTTCCGAGCGATTGGTAGATGTCCGCGATCTCTCGGGGTCAATCGATGTCAACCTGGATTATGTCCATACCTACAAACCTCGTCAGGAATGGAGCATCTCTTCTCAAATGAGCCGCAACAACTTGACCAACAACTTTTTTACCGATTATTTAAATACGAATAGAGACATTACGGGTCGGCAGAAAAACGTCAACTTGAACACCAATCAGGAATTTACCATCCAAACCGACTATCAAAAACCCATTGATGATCGCCAATCGCTTGAATTTGGGGCAAAAGGTATTTTTAGAGAAGTAACCAGTAATTACAAATACCTTGCTGCTGATCCTACTTCAGATTACACCATTGATCCAAAACGTCCGGCTGGTCAATTGAATTACAGCCAGAATGTAGCTGCTGCCTATTTGTCTTATACCTTGACTACCAAGAACAAGTATACTTTTAAAGTTGGTTCCCGTTACGAGTATACGGCCATCAATGCCAAAAATCAGGTGGAACAATCATTTAACATTCCTAGTTACGGTATTTTGGTGCCTAGTGTCAATGTTTCTAAAAACTTGAGCGAAACAACAACTTTAAAACTGGGCTACAACCGGAGAATTCAGCGGCCAGGTTTACAGCAATTGAACCCTAACTTCAATGCGGCTAACCCTCAAAACATCACCATCGGCAATCCTTTGTTGAGACCTGAATTGACGGATAACATTGAATTGGGGCTTGGTTCGCGGATCAAGAAAACCTACATCAACGTTGCAATATTTGGACGTATTACGGATAACGTCATCACCCAAATTCGCCAACCTTCAGATACGCTGCCGGGCGCAGTAATTTCAACTTACCAAAACATCGGGAAGCAACGGGCCATTGGTTCTAACTTCTTTGGCAACGTTTACCTTACCTCCAAATGGACAATAGGTGGTGGATTTGACTTGGTTTACGCATTTTTGGAAGGAACAACTACCGGATTGAACGGGCTTTCTCAAAAAGTGACCAACAACGGTTTGAACGTAAACGGTCGGTTAATGACCCAGATTACGTTGAAAAATGGTTGGGCATTCCAGGGATTCAGCTTTATGCGCGGCAGTCAAGTACAGTTGCAAGGCCGCCAGGGCGGATTTGGTTTTTATTCTTTCGGGATGAAAAAAGATTTTAACAACAAGAAAGCGAGCTTTGGACTTTCTGCTGAAAACTTCTTTTCTCGAGGCATTACCATTCGTACGCAACTCAATTCGCCAACCTTTATCCAAGACAATCACACGCTGCAACTTAACCGCGGTATTCGGGTGAACTTCAGCTATACCATCGGTAAAATGAGCTTTGAAGATCAAAGACGCAAAACGCGTTCGGTGAACAACGATGACTTGAAAAACGAAGAAGGCGGTGGCCAACAACAAGGATCGGGTACTACACCTGCCCCCGCACGTCGCCAGAACAACAAATAAACAAGAAAAGAGGGCTTTGCCCTGCTACTGAAGATGATAATTATGATAAAGCCGACTTGATCAACTTGACCAAGTCGGCTTTTTTTGCTATCAAGTCTGGTAAGGAATGAGTCGATAATAAGGTATCAAATTAGACTAGGCTATTTTGTAGCAGGCCAGACGCATGAATGCCAGAATTGACCTAGGAGAGTTCTAACTTTTGTAGAAATTGGCCTATAAATTTTCCCAATCCACCTTATCTAGCTTGTAAATAAAATTGGTATTGGGCTGTTCCCCGAAATAAGCGATGGCTTCTTCTCCTATTTTTTGAGCACCTAACCTTTCGATGGCTTTTTGTGAACGCAAGTTGCTTCCGCCAATCTCAAAAAGGATACGATCGGCAAATTCAAAAGCGTATTCCATCATCAAGGTCTTCATCGCGCGATTGTAGTTTTTTCCCCAACAGACCCTAGACAAGAAACTATAACCAATTTTAATGCTTTTATCATCAGCATTGAAATCATAAAAACGAGTACTTCCAACGGGTTCTTGGGTAGGTGTATCCAACACCAAAAAAGCGCCTTTGGAGGCAATAGCGCCTTCAAAAAAGGTTGTAAAAATTGCTTTTTGGTACCGATTTCGCGTGGGATGTTGCTCCCAAATCAAGGGATCTGATGCCACTGCATACAAGGCCTCAAAGGCTTCAGGCTTCAGTGGAACCAGTTCTAAAATAGCGTTTTTAAGAAAGGTTGGTTGTAAATTTACGTTGGCCATAACGTGATGGTGAGGATGAAAAAAAGTAGACCTTCCAGAAGTTTATTGACTGGAAGGTCTTATGGTTACACAAAAAAGCCCAGCCTAGACCTAAGCCGGTATTCTTTATTCCCGCAAACCTTCCACTTCAGCAATGGTTTTGGGGATAGGATCGCCAATGACTTGATGACCATCAGCAGTAATGAGGATGTTGTCCTCCAATCGTACCCCGGTGAAATCGCGGTAAGGTGCCAGTTTATGGTAATGAATAAATTCAGAAAAACGACCTTCTTTTTGCCAGCTATCAATCAGCGGAGGATTGAAATAAACCCCGGGTTCTACGGTGAGCACCATTCCAGCCTCCAATTCTTTTCCAAAACGTAAGTATTTGTAGCCAAAAAGCTGGCTGCGTTCCAGCCCTGGTCGGTAGCCCGTATGATGTTCACCTAAGTCCTCCATATCGTGTACATCCAAACCTTGCAAGTGCCCAAGGCCATGCGGGAAAAACAAAGCCGGCGCTCCTGCTGCAACTGCCTCGTCGGTATCACCATGCATCAATCCGATGGCCTTTAAGCCTTCGGTTATTTGTCGAGCTACTTGCATGTGTACATCAACATAAAGCACGCCAGGCCGCAAAGTAGCGATGGCTGCCATCTGAACCTCCAATACCAGTTGATAAATTTCACGTTGTTGCTGGGTAAAGGTTTTGGAAACCGGAAAAGTACGCGTAATGTCGCCCGCATAATGGCTGGCAGTCTCAGCGCCAATATCAGCCAACACCAATTGTCCTTCACTTAAAAAATGACTGTGAACATGGTTGTGCAAAATATGGCCACGGGTGGTAAGAATAACCGGATAAGCCAAGTTTCCGCCACCCGCAATAGCAATCCCCGTGGCAACCCCAGCCAGATGCGCTTCGTTCATGCCCGGCTTAGCCTGTTTCATCACCGCGATGTGCATGGCTCGGGTGATGTTAACTGCGCGTTCTAGTTCCGCCAATTCAGCAGCGGTTTTGATGGATCGCTGAGCAGCAATACCTTGAATCAACTTCACGGAAGCCTGCTGAGAGAGCTCAACCAATGGCGTATGGAGCCATTGGGTCAGTTTAATCGAGTTCTCCATCCGATATGGCGGCGTATAATGAATACTCCGCCCTTGTTGGCGAATTGATGCCAGAAGCTCCGGCAATAGGTCGTAATTTTGAACTTCGGTAACCCCTACCTTCGCAGCTTGTTCTTGCAGAGAGGGTTGAGGCCCCATCCAAACAGTTTCGATTAGCGTGAGCTCATTGCCAAAAAGGATGGTATCTCCAGTTTCAACATCCATTACCAGCGCCAGCATTGGCTGATCAATACCACAGTAGTACAAGAAGTTACTGTCCTGACGGAAAGAATACTGGTTTTCCGTGTAATTCATCGGACTTTCCTCATTGCCTAAAAGTAGTACCACGCCTTCTTTTAGGGACTGCATCAATTGTGTGCGTCGTTGGATATAAGTTGTTGCCTCGAACATTGGCTTTGATTTTAACCAACAAATTAATTATTTAATGGAGGCTTGACTACTTTTTTGTCCAAAAAGATACAAAAAGCTAACCGGATTGGAAAGATAGTAAACGACTTGGCTCAAAAATGATCTTCCTCCCTTGCTTTTTTAGCAAGGGGATCAAAATAACGATGGTCTGAAAAGGGTGTATTTTAAATTGTCGCGTTGAGAAAATTTTACTCAAAAAAAATTCATAGTTTTCAATAATGCTACCAATAGCCTTGGCCTGGACGGAGAGGAAGATGCGACAATTTGGAATACACCCTAACTCATCAGCCTCTTTTTTCGGCTAGTTTTTCAATCAAGCGAAATACCAGTTCTTGCTCTTCGGTAGGGGCAACTTGGTCTTCCGTAGGATGGCTAGTAATGTTGAAAGCGAATACTACTACCAATCTTATATCAATGGCGTGGAATATCGTTTATTAAACCTTGAGGCGATCTACCACCAATAAGGCCGACTGTTTCGTAATGGTGGGACTTCAGCAGCGCCCATCTGGCGGGAGGAGTACAACATTACCACCACCTAGGAAACACCCCCCTCACGTTTGCTGATAAAAACGGCAATGGCACCATCACATGACGCCTACGGATGGGGAAGTACTCGAAGAGAACCACTACTAGAAGCTCACAGGCAAATTCAAAAGGAGATTAAAACGCTTGACCCCAAAGTTGATATTGAGAAAAAAGTTGATTTAAAAGATTGATCAGTAAGGGAGGATTTCGTCAGACCTGATGGTACAACAGGAATAATAAAGCCGAATACAGCATCAGGGCAAAAGTCTGCAAAAGCAAGAGAGAATTTGATGCAAAAGAACGGGCATAAAACAGAAACTATCTTATACGACCCTAAAAATTCTGCATATCAACCAGGTTCACCGACTTAAATCGGTCCAAAAAAGAAGAACTAAAATGAAGTTATCTAAAGGAAAATTAATTAATTCTGTAAAGCCTAAATTAAAAATTTTAGACTTTACAGAATTTAAGGATACAGGATGGCAAGGAATATTTTCTAAAAAAATAGATAAAGGTTTTTACTTAACTTTAGGATTAACAATTCATAGGTATTATGGTACTGCTTTCACGGGGGATTTTTATTTATCTACAAATACTTGCATTGGTGCTCAGTGGGGTGATATTCCATACTACTGGACATTTTTGGTCAAACTCAAATATCCCGTTTTTCTCGCCTTTTTCAAAAATGTCCAGTAGTATGGCGGCAGAGTCAATTTTTCGCAGAGGTATCGCTTTTATGACTGCTATTTGCTACAATTTCGCCGAATTCATCACGTTTGTCATAAAGGCATTTAAAGGACGAAAAAACAGTGTTTTTAAAAATGTCCAGTAGTGTGGTGATATTCCTAAAGAGATTTATGAGCGTCCAAGTCATTTTTTAACTGATGTAGAACGTTCTATTTATCCCGAAGATGATATTAATGTAAAAGGAACTTATGATATTTGGTTTTATGGAGACGATGAAAATCAATAGCCGATTTTTTACGAGTGATAGAGATTGCCGAGCCACGGTTTATAGATCAGCCCAATTTAATGAAAAAAATTAAACAAAGCCAAGATATTAAAACCCTGTCTTTGTATTCAGAAAGAGTAAAAGTAGCTGTAAGCAAAAATCCAATTTATGGAGAATTAAATTTTATACCAGCAAAAGAAGTGGATGAAATTCCGATGGATTGGTTTAAGGCTTCAGAAATGGTTTTAAAGGAAAGCAAAGAAATTTTGAATGCTCATACTGTTAAAAGATTAGCAGCTGATGCTTACAGGCAATACAAATTAAATAATGCTTAACCTACTCACCAGTATATTATTCTTGTTCCATCAAACGGCAGATTACCGGATAGATTTAGGTTTGCTTTTTTGGAAAGCTGCACCCAAATTTTACTATATAGTTTTGAGGAATAATATTGAGCTGTAAAAAAAAGCAATATTTTAAATTATAACAAGATGGAATACCAATTGTTCTTGAACAATTTTCCTTATTTCAATCAATTCAATTTCTTATTTATCATCAATACTTAGGAAAATACATTTTTAAACCAACAAAAGCCTGTAAAAAATCCACCATCCCTAAAAAGAACTAATAAAAAGTAATATTAAAGAGAAAAAACATAAATTTGTAGAGAAAACGTTTTTTAATTTTAATTTTATGTTGAAAATCACTTCCCTCTTTTTACTGGCTTTACTTTTAAGTAACTCCTTTAATGACCCTTCAACACCCGAAGGTTTTCAGATTGAGAACGGCTTTTCACTCGAAAAGGTAGCTTCTGAACCTTTGATTATTGACCCCGTTGATTTAGAATTTAACGAAAATGGCGATGCCATGGTACTCGAAATGCCCGGTTATCCTTTCGGAAAAAAACAGAGCCGAATTCTGATTTTGAAAGATAAAAATCAAGATGGTGTGTATGACACTTCAATGGTTTACGCCGAAAACTTACGATTGGCCAACTCTTTTATGCCTTATAAAAAAGGTGTTTTGGTGGCTGCTCCGCCCTATTTGCTCTAACTTCACGATGATAACCTTGACTATATAGTTGAAAAAATTGATACTTTAATGGGTGGCTTCTCAACTGGTAATTTGCAACATAATTACAATGCCCTCACCCACGGAATAGACAATTGGATATACGCCGTAAATGGTGGTAATGATGGCAAACCTTATTGGTGGGGCGATCCCACCAAAGCAATGGACCTCAGAGGTCAGGACTTTAGGTTCAATCTCGAAACCAAGCAATTAGAGCGTTTGGGTGAATCATCGGGTGGTTTTGGACTCGGGATGGACGAATATGGCCGTTTTTTTGAAACCCATAACTTGACTCACGTTTCGCATTTGGTTTTTCCTGACCGCTACCGAGCCAACAAGTCATTGCTCAGCGACAATACCTTAGAAAACATATCAGACCATGAAGAAAATGGTCTTTCTAGAGTCTTTCCTCTTGGTGAGCAAGAAGAACGAGTAAATCACCCTGAGCAATCGGGATATTTTTCAGGGGCTTGTGGTATCTCATATTACGGTGGTGGAGCCTTGGGCGATGCCTACAAAAACACAGTTTGGGTGGCTGACGTAGTTTTAAATTTGATACACGTTGATAAAATCGAAGCAAAAGGAGCATCATTTGTAGCTTCTCGAAAAACTGAAAAAAGAGAATTTTTGGCGAGCACTGACCGTTCTTTTAGGCCTGTAAGCATGAGTGTAGGGCCAGATGGAGCTATGTATGTGTTGGATATGCACCGCAAAGTAATTGAACATCCCGAATGGATTCCCGATGAAATAGAAAAAACATTGGACATGAAAGCAGGAACAGACCAAGGCCGAATTTATAGGATTTCTTTATCAAAAAGCAAAAAAAGGTTTGATTTTAAAACCCAAAAAGGGTTGGTAGCAGCCATTCAAGACGACAATCAATGGGTACGAAATACGGCTCAAAGGTTGCTGTTGGAAAATAATATTGAAGCCAACACCCAGGTCGAATTAAGAAAATTATTGCAATCAGACAATGAGTTAGCACGATTGCATGCACTTTGGATTTTGGCAAACAAAAACTTAGCAAACAAAGAAGAGGTAACTTTAGCCCTAAAAGACCTACTACCCGCCATACGTGAGAATGCTCTTAAAATATCAGAAAGATTTCTTCCGAATCAAGACTTGGTATTTGCTGAGGTATTAAATTTACTAAAAGACCCCAACGCCAGGGTACGAATGCAGGCTGCCCTAAGTCTTAGTACTGTCAACGAAATGTTGCCAATTTATCTAAAAAACAAGACAGTTATTATGAATGCCTTGGCTGAATCGGCTCAACTACAAAATGATGATTGGAATATAGCTGCTCTTACACTTGCTGCTCAAAATCAAACTGCTGAATTATTTTCAACGCTAATATCTCAAAAAAACACAAACCAAAACCTTCTTGCCTCATTGGCACTCAATGCCAATAATAATGAACAAGTCGAAATTATTTTAAAAAGCATAGCGGTGTCGCAGCTTTCTGATAAAAGTAAGCAATTAATTGTACATCAACTGCTTAAAAATACAGAAAATATTAATGCCAAAAAAATAGAGCCCTTCATAAAAAACCTCGAACCTAAAGCCAAATTGGGCTTACTTTATGAATTGGCCGCATTACGCAACCAGATAAAACTCCCAACATCGCCCGAGTTTTTAAATTATACTAGAAAGGCTTCCAAAAGTGTTTTAGATGCTACTTTAACTGATTCTCTCCGAATTCAATATTTAGCAATTTTGGACTTTTTACCTTATCAGCAAAAATCAAATATCCTTTTTGAATGTTTAAAGAATAAGCAACCCCTTAAACTACAAGAAGGGGCGTTGAGACAATTGTCAAATTACAAAAACCCAGAAATCGGCAAGAAAGTGGTTTCGATATGGAGCGATCTTAGCCCGCAAACCAGAAATCTGGCCAGCGATTTATTGTTATATGTCGAAGCCAATCATGACGCACTTTTGACTGGTCTCGAAAATGGAAGCATAAATATTGGTGAAATGAATTTTGATCTCGAAAGACGAAGAACGCTCCTTTGGTGGACTAAAAATGAAAACACCAAACAACGAGCGAAAAAGCTTTTTAGCGACTCGGGCGTAAGCAATAGAAAAGATGCCGTAGCAAAAATGCAAGATGCCTTGACACTCAAAGGAAGCATGAATAATGGTCGAACAATTTTTACAAATACCTGTGCCACTTGCCACAAATATGGCAGTATCGGAAATGATGTCGGCCCTGTTTTGACCGAAATCAATAGAAAAAGCAAGGCTACACTTTTGCATGAGATTCTCGACCCAAATGCCGCCACCGACCCCAAATACATCAATCACAAGATAGAAACCAAAAGTGGGGCTATGCATTTTGGTATTATTGCCAATGAAAACGATAAGTCTATAACTATCAAAAAAATGGGTGGTGAAAAGGTTATCCTCAATAAATCTGAGATTAAAAGTTTTCGTTCATTGGGTACGTCATTGATGATGGAAGGCTTTGAAAATGCTTTGTCTCAGCAAGATATGGCCGATTTATTAGAATTTTTACAGAAAGGAAATGATTAAAATTTTTTTAAAGTTCCTAATAGCAGTTTTAATAATTATTTTTTTTATGGTTGTAGTGATTCTTCCATAGAACTTGGAAGCAACTATTTCCTAAATATTGAAGGTAAAAATACTTATGTTATATTAAACTGTAACTATTCAGGGTGAAACACTAAAAATAAAAAAAACAATTACCTTAGAGTCATGAATTTTGCAGAACTTAAAAAACAAGTAGATTTGATCACACTACTGGACATTTTTAAAAACACTGTTTTTTCGTCCTTTCAATGCATTTAGCCGCGCTTCCCGACCCCCAAAGAGTGAAAAAATAATTAACTTTATGCGATGACAGAAGACATAACAAGTAAAGAAATCAATCATTTAGGCTTAGTAGCGGGCATGATTGATAAGTTATTGATAGTAGAAGGGATCGATACGAAAGTAAAGCAAGACTTAACCGA
>JBBRGN010000181.1:0-9882 GCA_038240665.1 Chitinophagales bacterium
GAATCAGGTGACCATCAAGCAAAGTGAATTGAAGGCCGCAGGAGTGTTGTATTACACCCTGGATACGCCAGACTTTACCGCAACCAAGAAAATGGTCTTGGTCAATCGATAACGGATAAGACATCGAAATATAAAGCAAAGGCTGTCTCCTGCAAAAAGGAGACAGCCTTTTTTTATCTTCGAGAAAAAATTAAACGAACTTGCTTTATTTATTCATTTTTAGCAATTCAAAAAATGTTGTTATCCGAACGTCTGGCAGTTGCCGCAAAATTAGGACAGTACATTTTAGCCAAAGACGAGCACCTACAGGCTTTTGTCCATCGTACTTCCGTGGTGAACCCTTGGTTTACTATAGAAAATCAGGAACAAGCACTTTTGGCCATTGCCCAGCAGTTTCTTGATTTCGAAAAATTGACGGCTTGGGCTGGCGGTTATGCCATTTCAGAACAGACGATTACGCCGCCTACGCTAGGCTTGGTACTGGCTGGTAATATTCCGCTGGTGGGTTTTCACGATGTGTTGTGTACGTTTATCAGCGGCAGTAAGGCCAAAATCAAGTTATCGGAAAAGGATCCTTTTTTGTTGCCGCATTTGGTACAAGTCATGATCAAAATGGACGAGCAGGTTGCTGCCTATTTTGACTTTACCGATCGACTACAAGGTTACACTGCGGTGATTGCTACTGGTAGCAATAATTCTTCCCGCTATTTTGAAGCTTACTTTGGCAAATATCCGCACATCATCCGCAAAAACCGCAATGCCATAGCCGTTTTGTCGGGTAAAGAAACCGCAGAGGAACTTCATCGATTGGGGCAGGATGTGTTCCAGTATTTTGGCTTGGGTTGTCGCAATGTATCGAAGTTGTATTTGCCGATCGACTATGATTTTACGCCCTTGTTGGAGACCTTTCACGAGGATTACAAACATTTGGTACTCAATAATAAGTATAAAAACAACTACGATTACAACTACGCGTTCCTAATGCTCAATAAGGTAGCTTTTCAGGCCAATGGTTGTTTGTTGTTGACCGAGGAAAACTCGCTGACTTCAAGAATTGCCAATGTACACTATGAATTCTACCCCAATCTGGAATGGATGGAAACGGAAATTGCGCAGCGTAAAGAAGAAATTCAATGTGTGGTAGCTCGTCCTGGTTTTTTGACCAGCCCGACGCTTGATTTTGGAACCGCACAGCATCCAGATCTGTCGGCGTATGCAGATGGTGTTGATACCCTGTCTTTTCTGCTTAGTTTACCAAACGGGGAATAAAAAGGGCGATAAATCATCCGTCATTTCCTATTTTGGCAGCTTTAAAATTTCAATTTGACCCATATGCTGACGCTTATTGCTGCTACACCGGAGCATCTTTCGGTTATTCAAAACATCGCATACCGCGCGTGGCCAACTACCTATAAAGACCTATTGTTGCAGGAACAGATTGATTACATGTTGGCAAGGATGTACGACCTACCTACGCTAAATGCGCAATTGATAGAACAAGGGCATCAATTTATTTTAGCGAAAGAAGGCGAGGAGTACTTGGGTTTTGCTGGGTTCGAGCACCATTTTGAAAGCGGTTCGCGGACCAAATTGCACAAAATTTACCTTTTACCTTCTGCACAAGGAAAAGGACTAGGTAAAACTTTGATTGAAATGGCGGTGAGTAGGAGCAAAGCTGCAGGGGATGATGCGCTATTTTTACACGTACTGCGAGAAAATCCAGCGGTTCAATTTTATAAAAAAATGGGTTTTCAGATCATAAAACGCGTGGATCTACCCTGTGGGAATGATTTTTTTATGAATGATTTTGTGATGCAATTCGAGTTGGGATGATTTTGTAAAATGTGTAGGAAAAGGCATCGAACAAGGCATCGAAATTGGCGAAGCACAAATGCTGCTGAATACGGTACCTCAACTAATCCAAAAAGGGCTTAGTATTGAAAGCATTGCCGAAACATACCAGATCACCGTAGAAAAGGTGATCGAAGTGCTGGAACAAGAAAAAAACTGCAACCTGTAGTCATAATCAACTAAAAAAAACCGCTTGCACCAAATTGGTACAAGCGGTTTTTTATTGAGCGTATAAGTCGAATCAGTGAGTTCTTATTGCACACTGATCTTTTTCGCGACAATTCCCTCCTCAAAGCGTATCTGCATCAAGTACATGCCCGTTGGCAAGTTACCTCGATTGAACTCGTACGATGAACTGTTGATGTCCATAGCGGCTTTTACCATCTTACCTTGCATATCGTAGATGGCAATATCGAGCATCGGCGATTTAGCGGCACTTTGGAACCACATCACATCGCTAGTTGGGTTAGGGCCAAACTTCAAGCTTACTTCCTCGGCATTGATTATTTCCTGAACTGAGGTAGCCAAGTTTAAAGCCAAGTAAGCGCGAGGCAGGAACACCGCCATACAAGTATCCAAGTAAGCCATACCTTTTGCCTTGGTCATGTTGGGGTTGGTCAACAAAGCATCCGAGTGCAATTTAGCTGCGCTGTAGGCGCTACCGATGGCCGCGTTGGTACCCGCTACCACCAATTTCAAGGTAGTTGTATCCCACCATTCCCATGGACCCGCTTCAAAGCGGTTGCCAGGAGTCAAGAATGGATACATGTTATCGACAGACAAAGTAATGTTTTGACTACCATAAGTGATCGGAATTTTTTTGTAAGCCTGGTTGCGCAAGTTAACTGGATCAGTAGCATTATTGGCAGCAGCAATGGCGTTATTGCGGCCAAAACCATTGGCTAACCCAACCAATGTGCGGCTTCCGGATACGTTAACCACAAATTCACGCGTGGTAGGTACAATTACTGCGCCATCTGCAAACGGGGCAAACGGGTCGCTCAATACGTGGAATGCCATCAAAACCGGTTCATTGGGTTTGCCTTCCATCCAAGACTTATCTCCCAAAGCACCGCCCATATTTACGGCGATCGCAAAATCTGAACTATAGCCAGGGGAGTTGACTTTGTTCAAAGGGGTTGCGGTAGTTCCAAAAGGGTTACTGCTCAAAGTAGTATCCACAAATGGCTTCAAAGTAGCCGTATTGATGAATTTATCAATGGCTACTTCCTTGGCAAAGTTGTCCAAATAACCACAACCCAAAGAGATGTAACCACCAGTACCTTGACCCCACAAAGTGATTTTAGAAGGGTCAATGCCATAAGGGTTGCCATCAACAGCAACGCCTTTGCGCAAGAAACGGATCAAGGAGCGAATATCTTGGATGCCACGGTAAGCAGCCCCCAAAAGTGTACCCGTACGGGTGTTTTGATCACCAACTGGGTTCCATCCCGCACGGTAGGTAGCAGCGATTGCTACATAACCCAAACGTGCAAAGCGACGACACATTTCCACTACTGAGGAATCAGAACGAGAACCAGTAATGCCCCCATTGATCAGTGGTGGAAGAAAGCTACCGGTGTGAATATAGATTACTACTGGACGGTTGGTGGCAACGTCGCCAACCGGAGTATAGACATCCATCTTCAAATCCGAGACTACTGCAGATCCTGTTAATACGCTGATGTTATTGGCGTATGTAACATCCTTCTTCACAGTAAAAGCACCAAAAACCGGATTAAGGAATCGGCGTGCCTGAGCCTGCATAGTCGTGATGCTGGCAACCAGGGCTAAAGTAAAAAGTAAATGGTTAAATGGTTTCATGTTAAAGCGTTGGTTTAAATGATCAAAGTTATTCCTCTAGTTAATGTAGGTGATCAAAAACAATTAATGTTGATGGCTACTTTTTCGTCATGCTTTATTAAAAAACCTCGCTGTAGCACTCTACAGCTACATTTTTGCCTCGCCCGACAAAAAAATAAGCGCAACAATATTCATCATTATTTCCGTTCCTTTGCTTGTATGGAATAATTCAATAATAAGATACTAAGCTAGTCTGCCTCTTTTACCGCCATACTGCCTATCTTTTTGGTTAAATAGACCGGTTAATCACCTCAAAAGATAGTTGTCTGGCAACAAAATAGCCTACTCTAATTGGATCCCTTATTATCGACTCATTCCTAAAGATGACCAATTTTGATTTTTGGTTCGCCAAAAAAATAAATTTTACATTACTTTTTAATAGGCAAATCATATGTAAAAGTAAGATAAAGCATTCTACCAATTCGCGGACCGCCATAAACTTGATAAGTAAGGCGATTCAACAAATTGGATCCTCCCAACTTAAAGGTAGTATTGATTTTTTTGGCTTGCCAGTTGATCTGGGCATCCAGCAAATCATACGTTGGGATCAAACCGGTAAATTGGGGAGAACCCGTAAATAAGTAGCCTTCAATCCACTTGTAGTTGATGCTAAATCCAAAATCGGGCAACGTAAAACCGCCAAGTTTTAAAGGAATATCCCGACCAGAAAGGCTCAAGTTAAACTTATTCAACGGTGTATTGAAAGCCGGAATGATCGGGTCACTGCTGACCGTGTTTAGTTTATTGTAAGAATAGTTTCCGCCAAGTGCATAGTACTGGGCAAAATAATAAGTCAACCCAATTGAGAAACCTTGCGTGGTTACGCGGTCGCGTGCGTTGGCAGCTACACGGTAGGCTTGAAGATTAACTGGCAAACCATTTACCGAGTTAAAGGTAGCATCTACACCAAGGTTATAACCGATGAAATTTTTGTAAAAACTATAATAATAAGTGGCATCAACATACAGCTTATTGAAAAAAGTATTGCGGTAACCGACCTCCAAGGTCTTTACTTGCTCTGGACGGATTGGCGCAACATTAAAATACTCGAGATCCGATTTTTCGCGTGAATTCAGGTAAGTACGCAAGGAAGGAACGGTGATTAGGTTGTTGAACCCCTGGAGGTTGCCGATCAAAATGGCTCGACCTACGTTGTAAAAAAGGTATTGGTCAGCCAACGTAGGGTTGCGAATGGCCGAGGAAAAAGAAAAACGAAAGGTTTCCTTGTTGCTAGGCGTATACACTAAAGATGCAGCTGGTGAAAACAAGTAATTAAAGTTCTGGTTTTTATCCATCCGCATGGTGGCGCTGATCTTCCAGCGATTGTCCAATTCCAGGGTTCCACCACCATAAATGCCGTACTCGTAGACGCTGATTTTGCGACCATTGGTATCCAACAGGATGGATCCTTGAGAGTTGGGAGTGTACAATCGGCCTGATGCACCGACCTGCATGTCAAAGTCGGTGATTTTGCCGCCTTTGTAGATGTCGTTGAATTTGTATTCACCATGACTGTGAAACAAAGCGGAGCGGTCAAAAAATTTAGTTCCGCCTTCAGAAAAGGAAACTTTACTGGTAATGTCGTTAAAGGCATCTTTGTAACGCTGGGTACCTGGTTGGAAAAAGTCTACTGTATTGGTGATGAAATTGGCTTTTTCTGCCGCTAGACTTGCTCCAGCATGATACACCGTCAATGAATCAACGACATTCTGTCTGGTCAAGAAATTGCTAATGGCCGATTGGTAAGCAGTAGGGTTACCCAAATAATCCAAAATTTTGGGATATCCTTCAATACTTTTGATGCGCGGATTGACCGTTTGCTGCCAGTAATTGATGTAATCGGCTAGCCATAGGTTACCTGGTTTTGCTTTTTCCTGAAGCTTCAATGCAGTAAAGTAAGGATCGTATGAGTTTCCGGCATCTTCATGGGTAGCATAAACCCGCAAAAAGTACTTGTCCTGTTTTTTGAGTTCCAAACGGTGCTGGTAAAACTTGATGTCCCGCAAGCTAAAACGGTTGTCGCCCTGATAAACGGTGGTACCCGTACTGTAGTTGGTTGCCACGATCAATTCCGGCGAATTGTAGGTTTTCGAAGGATTTAAGCGATAATGAGCAGCAAAAGCCAGCTTGGTATTGGTGGAGTTGTAATTGACGATGTCGATTTCTTTATAACCTTGGCGGTGAATGGTCCCCAAACCAGGCAAAGAGAACGTAGTACGAAAATCATTAGAAGTCTGATATTCATCACCATATACGTTGACAGCATCATAACCGCCTGGGTTTTTGGTGGTACTTGGCGAGTCGTATACCTGCGAATAATTGTCCGCCACCCAGTCATAGGCCTTGAAATAAGCAACGTTGAATTTATAAGCCAGTACGTCCAGTCCTCTTTTGTTTTTGAACGCATTGGACCAGCGTAGACCCGTTTCGATCAAACCTCTTTGACCACCTTTCAATTGTACGGTCAATCCCTTGTGCAAAAAAGGGTTTTTGGTCTCTATGCTGATCACGCCGTTAAAGGCGTTTGGGCCATAAAAAGAAGAGGAAGCACCAACGATCAAGCTTACTTTGTTGACATCCAATTCTGAAGCACCCAAAAAGTTGCCCAAGGAAAAGTTCAAACCCGGCGATTGGTTGTCTACCCCGTCAATGATTTGTAGGGAACGCACTGGGCTGGTACTATTAAATCCTCGGGTATTGATGATTTTAAAACCTAAACTAGCTGCGGTAAGGTCTACATCTTTCAGAGCGCCTAAACCATCATAAAAGTTGACCGACGGTGTTTCGGTAATGGCGATGGCATCCATGGTTTCCATCGTAAGGGGAGATTGTACTTGTTTTTCCGATATACGCCGACCTTTTACATCTACGGCCCCTATCGTAATGGCTTCCTCTACCATGGCTACACTGATCTTTTGGGCTTCAGTCGTGACAGCTACTTCTTGGTCTAAGTAGCCCACATACGATACAATCAGGGTAAACGGAAGTTTTTGCTTGGTCTCAAGTTCGAATTTGCCATCAAAGTCGGCTATGGTACCTTCGCTGGTTCCTTTGATGATCAAAGAGGCACTGGCTAGAGCTTCACCAGATTTTGAATCTTTGATGACTCCCTTGAATTTGCTTTGCGCATTGATCAGAAGCGGGAACAGAAAAAACAGAACCTGCGAAAACCGCAGAATAATTGTAAGTGTGTATTTCATGCTTAAAACCAGTGTGTGTACAAATATTATTTCTTCTTGGCGCAAAATACAGAATTTTCAGGCATAAATTCATTTTTTTATACCAGATTTTCATCCATTGAACGACAATTACCCAAATATTTTTTTTCATTTTGCAGAAGAACAGCAATTATATTTCTCTAACACATGTTTAACGTAGAAAAGAACAGCCCCAGAAGCAGGATGAGCCATTTTTGGAGCGGATGTCGATTTAATCCTTGCTCTTCCGCTTCGGCTAGGGTGGCTGTGGCAATCTGTAACAAATTCCCCGTAACCAGCGCCAATAAAATAAGTAAGATCTGAGGGTTACCGATGAAATGATTGGCAAAAAATGCCGAGATGGGCGTGATCACCGCAAACAATAACAGTAGCAACAACGCAAAGGAACGTTTATAACCTGCCAACAGGAAAAAGGAAGTCAAGGCAAATGCCGCTGGGATGTTGTGGAGGAGAATCCCAAAAAGCAGCTGGTGGAAGCTAGAAGCGACTTTTTGTCCAGCTGTGTTTTCTAACAAATTTCGATAGCCACCTAGGGGTAGACCTTCCAGCAAGGCGTGTAAACTTAATCCAAACATGATTTGTACCGCAAATCGCCGCGCCCGATCCATGGCAAAGGAGGGATGGCCATGGTCAATGCCTTTAGAAAGTTGCTCCAGTAAGATCTGAATGCCAAAACCAGCCAGAACCCAGCTGCCAATTTGCGCGTTTTTTTGGCCATATAACTCAGGAAGCAAGTGCAAAAACACCAACCCCAACAAATAAGCGCCACTAAAAGTGAGAATGTACCTTAACAAGGCTGGTTGTTTGTGGCTAACCCAAAATGCCGATAAACCACCCAACAAAGGTGTTAAAAAAACCAGGGCGTATTCCCAAAATTGCATAGACTTGGCTTTCTGTTTTTTTGGCAAGCCGATTGTCTACCGGAAAAAACCGGTAGTTAAAAGTTCAATCAATTGAAAAATAAGCTTTTGGCGAATTACACCACGGGCTGTTTTGGTTCCAATTGAAGTGCCGAGAAGCGAAGATACGCTTTTGCAACAATGTTGCCAATAGCGATGCCCAATAACGCTCCAACAAAAACATCCAGCGGGTAATGCACCCCCACGTAGACTTGCGCCAAAGCAATGCTGGTAGCCCACAAATACAATGGAAGCCGGATGCGGCGAAAAAAAAGCCCCAAGGTCATGCTGATGAAAGTAGCTATGGCAAAATGGTTGGTAGCGTGCGAAGAGGTAAAACTGTAGCCCCCGCCACATTCAATCAAGAGATGAACTTCGTTTTGTAAACTGGGTTCGTTGCAAGGGCGCAAACGATGCACTGCAGGTTTGATGACTTTGCTGCTGATGGTATCTGCCAGTCCTACAGTAAGCACCAAAGCCAAAAGAAAATAAACGCCCCGCAAACGGAATTTCCAAATTGTAAAACCCGCAACCAGCAGGTAAAGGGGAATCCAGGTCGATTTCTCCCGCCAATAAGGCATGATGGCATCCAACCAACCTACGTGATGGCCATTGATCAGGTGAAACAAATAAACATCGGCTTGCTGGAGCACTTCCATCATCGTTGTAAGGTTAAGATAAGTCGTGGAGAAATGGATTCAGTAAAAGATGGTAACTGATAATCACCCCACACTTCGCAGATCTGTAAACCTGCTTTGGGGCGAAAGCGTTCAAAATCAGCGCACGTGAAAAATTGGACGTTTTCCTGAAAAAAAGGTTTGATCACCATCGGTTACCGTAATATTCTTGTATACGCGATTGTCCTCAAGGTAGGATTTTTGCTGAAAAAGTACGCCAGAAAAAACTTTTTCATCGGCCGATTAATGCGCTTATTTTTTTGTCAAACGTGGCAAAAAATAAAGTACTTGTAACGCTACTTTTAATCTAGGATCTTGCCTAAATCGAGATCTGTAGCCCAAAAAGAGGTATCGATAGAAAAAACGCCTAAGGACTCCAGACCTTCTGCCCACTTCATCGTTCAGCATTAAAAAAAAACTCCTCCTCTCCACTTGATATTTGATATTTTTGTAGCGAATTAAAAACGACATCACCTTGGCATTAATAAAATCAATTTCCGGCATTCGAGGCACCATTGGCGGCTTAGCTGGCAACAACTTAACTCCGCAAGACATCGTAGAATGTACCGCTGCTTTTGGTACTTGGTTGAAAGAAAAAGGCGCAGCGCCTAAAATCGTGATTGGCCGCGATGCGCGTATTTCCGGACTTATGGTTCAAGGCCTGGTGGTCAATACTATTTTGGCCTTAGGCATTGACGTTGTTGACCTTGATCTTTCTACCACTCCAACCGTAGAAATGGCGGTAGTGATGGAAGGCGCTGGAGCGGGCATCATCATTACCGCGAGCCATAATCCCAAGGAGTGGAACGCGCTGAAGTTCCTCAATCATCAAGGTGAGTTCATCTCTGCTGCGGATGGAGCTGCTTTATTGGAGCTGATTGCCGGTGGAAAAATAGAATACGTCGGCGTTGATCAACTGGGCAAACACCAGATGGCTGAAGGTTATTTGGAGCGCCATATTGCCGCCATTCTGGAACTGCAAGGAGTAGAAGTAGATTTGGTGCGTTCGGCAAGGTTTAAAGTAGTGGTCGATGCGGTGAACTCTACGGGTGCTTTGGCATTACCGCCGCTGCTCAACAGCCTAGGTTGCGAAACCATCCTGCTCAACGGCGAAGTCAACGGTCATTTTGCCCACAATCCGGAACCATTACCCGAACATCTACAAGATTTGTCGGCGGCGGTGGTAGAGAAAAAAGCACATTTGGGCATTGCAGTCGATCCAGATGTTGATCGCCTGGCTTTTGTTTGTGAAAATGGCGCCATGTTTGGCGAGGAGTATACTTTGGTCGCAATAGCCGATTATGTATTGCAGCAAAAACCGGGAAATACCGTTTCCAACCTCTCCTCCACCAGAGCTTTGCGGGATGTAACGGT
>JBBRGN010000182.1:0-9790 GCA_038240665.1 Chitinophagales bacterium
CCTTGCTCCTTTGCCGCGACGAGATTGTATTGCAGTTTGCGCCATTTGTTGCCACAAAAAGACTGGTCTCCCGGAAAAACTTCCAGCAGCAATTGGTCATCGCGTTTGATGTACAACTCCACACCATATTTGCTCAACCCGGGCCAATCCAGCTGGTTGAGTGGACTGGGCGGATGCTGGAGCAATCGTTCCCAATGAGCAGCAACAATAGCAGCAGGCAGCATCAATATCCAAAGATCTGTTCCAATGATACCTCTTCTACTGGACCAAAATTGCCTAGGTAATCTAAATCAATCTGTTCTTTGGAGCCCATCACCAAAAAAGCATATTTGCGGTCGGCAACGTAGCGTTCATGAAAATCAATCAACTCCGGTGCATTAGCGGCCTCGGTAGTTTGGTACAAATCCTGACGCAGATCGTGTTCGTAACCCAGCTTTTTGTTGGCACGCGCTGTCCAATAGATTTTTGAAGGCACAATGCGCTCGCTTTCAATCACCTTCAAGATGGATTGCTTGGCATGTTCGATTTGTGATTCTACCACTGGCATTTTGTTGAGGATATTCAAAAATGCAGGGATGGCATCCGCTAGTTTATCGGGTTGAGTACCTACATAAGCTTGTAAGTAGTGCGCCTGATCCTGACGAGACGGTGACGTGTAAAAGGCATAGGTGGAATAAGCCAATGCTTTAGACTCCCGTATCTCTTGAAACACAATCGACGACAATCCGTATCCAAAGTAATTGTTGTATAGCTCGCTCATCAAGAATTCATCCATGCTAAAAGTTGGAGTACCCTTGGAAAGCAACAATACATCGGTTTGCACAATCGGGTAGTTCAAAAACAATACCCTTTGCTCGTCTGTGGAGAGTTGAACATAAGAGCGATTGGGTAGCGGAGGCCGCAAATCGGCAGCTACTTGGTGGTATTTTTCCAGTAAGCCTTTTACTTCCTGTTGTAATTTTTGTCCGTAAAAATAAATTCGGTGCTGAAAAGAAGACAATTCATGAATTTTTTCTATTAATTCATGAGGCTGTACTTGACCGAGCTCTGCGGCCGATAAACGATAGGAAAAAGGCGAATCAGTTCCATACCGGGCATAGTTAGCCAAGGCATTGCGCAGTATATAGTTGCGGTCTTTTTTGGCATTCTCCCGACGAATGATCACATCGGCAATTACCTTTTCTAAAACCCCTTCCTGAGCTTGCACCTTGCTCAGGATGTGTTCAAAAAGCGCCATCCCAGGCTCTAAATTATCCTCAAGCCCTGAAAGCGAAACGTAAGTATGATCATCGTCATTGGTGACGTCAAAACTCAATCCCAATCGAAAAAACGCTTGCTGAAGTTGGCTGGGAGAATAACGATCAGTTCCCAGATAAGGAAAGTACAAAATTGCCAGCGCTAGTTTACGATCGCTATTTTTGCCCATATCGAAAATATAATCCAGGCGAAACAGCGCATTGTTGGGATTTTGTACATAATCAAAAGGAATCCCATTGCTTAGGGAAACGGTATCGATATGGGCCTTAAAATCAACAAATACGGGTTCCAAAGCTGGTGTAGGGGTAGCTAAAAATGATTGCGCATACTCCGAAACAGCATCCCGATTGATGTCTACTGGATTAAAAGGCGGTTTTTCTACTTTGATGACATTGGGGTCAACTCCTTGTTTTTTGTGTACTACTACATAGTTTTGATCCAACCGTTCCTGAGCAAAAGCGACAATTTCAGCTTTGGTTATGTTCGCCATTTCGTTCAAGCGGTTGGTATATTGATCCCAGGGAATGCCCATAATAAAGCTCGAGGTTAGCGCAGATACCCGGGCATCATCAAACTCCGATGCTTTGATTTCGCCAAGCCTAAAGTCAGTAATCACCGCTTCCAACAGCCAATCTTCAAATTCTCCCTGTCGGATTTTTTCCAATTCCCCTAATAGCAATTGCTCTACTTCTGCCAAGGTCTGATTTTGGCGCGGTTTACCATAAAGCCCAAAAGCCGAATAATCTTCATAAGACCAGCTCCAAGCCTCCGATTCCAACACCATTTGTTGTTGGTTGAGGTGGATGTCAATCAACCCTGCTTGTTGATTGAACAGCAGATGCTGGATCAACATCAAGTACAAGGAATCTTTGGAGGCAATGCCGTCAAAGCGCCAAGCCATCATCACCAGCTCCGCTTCTAAGCCCACTAGTTCTGCATGAATCGGCCCGTTGAGGGGAGGTTGTTCTTCATATGAGAAAGGAGGAATTGCCTTGGACTCATAATTGCCAAAATATTTTTCCGCTAAGGCTACAACTTCATCCGGGTCAAAGTCGCCGGCCATAACCAGCGCCATGTTGTTCGGAACATAGTAAGTCTGAAAATACCATTGAATATTGACCTGAGAAGGATTGCGCAGGTGCTCGGGAGCACCCAGCGTGGTTTGCGTTCCATAAGGATGCTTAGGGAAAAGCAATTTTCGGATCAGGTTGTTCAATTTTCGAGCATCCTTATCCTGACTGATGTTAAACTCTTCGTAAACCGTTTCCAATTCGGTATGAAACATCCGCAGCGCCATCATGCGAAAACGCTCGGATTCCAATTGCATCCAGCGCTCCAATTCATTGGAAGGAATATCATTTACATATACCGTCTGTTCAAGCCAAGTATAAGCGTTGGTAGATTTGGCACCAATGGCGCTGGCCAATTTGTCATATTCATTTGGTGCTACCCATTTGGCAGCTTCCCCCGAAACGCGGTCTATTTCGATGTACAGCTTGCGGCGCTCTTCTTCGTCTTTGGCTGCGCGGTGTTGCTCGTATAAATCGGAGATTTTTTCAAGTATTACTTTCTCTTGCTCCCAATCCAAAGTTCCCAACTGGTTGGTGCCTTTGAACAGCATGTGTTCCATGTAATGCGCCAAGCCAGTCGTTTCGGCCGGATCGTGCTTGGAACCCGCACGCACAGCGATGTTGGTAAATATTCGGGGTTCGGTTTGGTTGATGCTCAAAAACAACTTCAAGCCATTCGGAAGCGTGTATTGTAAAACTTCAAAAGATCCGTTATCAACTTTTTCGAAGGTATTTTTGGTTTTCGTCTCCACCATTGGTCTGTATGTTTTCTCAAAAGAACTGATAAAATGTAACAAGAGCGCTCAAAAGTAATTTCAAGCGCTCTTGCCTCAACAAGTCTACTATAAAGTCTTAAAACCTGCAAAAGTTTATTTCTTTAAGGGATCGATTCCTTTCATGGCTTCTTTTTGTAAAGTGCTGTTGGCTACAATCGCGATTTCTACCCGACGGTTGGCTTGACGGCCGTTGTTGGAGCTGTTATCGGATTTGGGTTTGGTTTCGCCGAAGCCTTTGGTGGTAAAACGACCGCTGGAAACGCCTTTTTGTTTCAAAAAATTAGCGACCGCTACGGCCCGCTGTTCTGACAGCGTTTGGTTGTGTTCGTTGGTTCCGGTATTGTCCGTATGCCCCATTACAATCAACTCCGTTTGTTTGTATTCATTGATCGTAGCCGCCATTTCCGCTAGATTCTTTTTGGTGTTGGCGCGCAGTTTGTAAGAATCAACATCAAACATAAGACCAGAATCGAAGGTTACCAAAATGCTCTCGCCTACCCGTTCAATTTCAGCGTTTTTTACCTTTTCGCGTAGCTTTTTGGCATGTTTGTCCATATAGCTTCCAATGATGGAGCCGGCCAGTCCGCCAATGGCCGCACCGATCAATATACCGCGGGCATTGTTTTTTCCATCAGCAATCAAAACGCCAGCAATACCGCCAGCTACAGCGCCGATGGCCAATCCACGAGCAGTGTTGTTACAGGAAAATGAATGGAAGGCCAGCAATAGCAACAAAGCAATGCTGATAATTCGTTGTTTGTGAACGGTTGAGAAGATCTGGATCATTGTATTCGTCATTTGGTTATTGAAAATTCCTTGTCATCAGGTTATTTCGACGAAAATTAGTAAAATGGTCAGCATCAGAGGGTGGATTTAAGATTTTTTTAATGTTATTTAGCAAAGTCGTAACCTAAAACCGTTCAATCATGAAAAACAAGATCCTGACCCTTGTCCTATCAGCATTTTCAAGTTGGGTTATTGCTCAAGCACCAGCAACCGTATTTTCAAACCTCGCCAACAAAGAACCGCTCTATCAAAAACATTCCAATTACCGCGAAAACTCCATCAATACCCGACGATTCAAACACAACGAACTGGAACCGCTGTTGCAAAAACTTCCCGGAATTTTCCAAGTAGCCGTAGCTGGAAAGTCAAATGAAGGGCGCAACATCTACCATATCACCCTGGGAAGCGGCCCGGTAAGCGTTTTAATGTGGTCGCAGATGCACGGCGATGAACCCACAGCAACCATGGCTTTGCTTGATGTTTTTAATTTTTTTTCGAAAAAAGATTCGCTGGACACTTTCCGAAATATGCTGTTGAAGCAACTCACCATACACTTCATCCCGATGCTGAATCCCGATGGCGCAGAACGCTTTACGCGCCGTAATGTCCAGGGCATCGACATCAACCGGGACGCCCGCCGACTCCAAACGCCCGAAGGACAACTACTCAAACGTACCCATGAGGCCATCAAACCCGATTGGGGTTTTAATTTGCATGATCAAAGTAAATATTACAGCGCCGGGCTAAACCCTTTTACCGCGTCAATTGCTTTTCTTGCGCCAGCATTTGACGAAGAAAATACGGTAAGCGAAAGAAGAGGAGAGGCAATGAAACTCATAGGTTTGATGACGCAAGTACTGCAAAATCATATTCCGAAAAAAATAGCGCGGTACAACGACGCTTTCGAACCGCGGGCATTTGGCGATAACATTCAAAAATGGGGAACCCGTACCATCCTCATTGAATCAGGCGGGTTAAAGGGAGATCCTGAAAAACAAGAACTCCGGCGTCTAAATTTTGTCACTATCCTGAAGGCGTTAGAAGGGATTGCCCTCCGCAAATACCAAGATTGGGATCTGTCGGTTTATGATTCGCTACCTGTGAACGAGCCCAATACCTTCCACGATTTACTGCTCCGCGAATTGTCAGTCGAAAAAAATGGGCGATGGTACAAGACGGATTTGGCCTTCCGCCGACAAGAGATTGAAACGGAGGATTCGCGTTTTTTTTCCTTGGAAAGCGTGATCACCGAAATTGGGGACTTGTCGCTCATTTATGGCTATGACCAAATGGAATTGAGCGGTTACAAAGGCAGTATTGGAAAAGTTTACCCGGGAGTTTTGCCTTCGATCGATGCACTTATGCAACTGGATCTTAGGACTTTACTCAGGGAGGGATACACCGATTTTCAAATGTCAGCAATGTCGGCTACGCAGCCCGTATTGCCCATTCCGATTAGATTAATTCGTCCGCGCAAAGATCCAGCGAACCCTGGTTTTTCGGGCGAGATCCGCTTAGGACAAAATCCATCCTTGCTATTGGAACGTGATGGAAAATTGGTCTATTTGGTCAGCAATGGATTTATAAGCAAGTTGGACTAGCTATTGTAAGGATAAAACACCCTTCAAAAATCAACCACCTCAATGTTTTTAATGGTTTGTTCAAACCACTTCAATGGAGCTTGAGTTTTATCCCCGGTACGGGTATCACACTTAAAAAACAAGTAGTACAGCTGGAGGTTGTCCCCAATGCGATCCAATAATTTTTGTAACCGCAGTTGTCCTTCCTCGTATTGGTGGTAAAGATGTTCCATCCGCCAAGCATAATACGCTTCATCATGCAATTCAGTGATCCCCAATACCACCTCGTCCGAACAATATTTTTCTAAAAACTGCCTGGCCAATATGCTGTGATGACGGCTCCAATCACGAGGGCTCCCTTTGTGTTCAATGTGTTTAAAAGAATCATGAACAAAAGCAATCAAACGCAAACGTTCGCGCGCTAGGGGCTCAATCTTTAATGTATCCACATTACCCAAAACCTCTTTGATGTGTTTGTACACCTCCCCTTCTGGGTGGCCATACCGCGGTGTACCCCAATCCAAACCTTCTATAAAATAAGGATCAAGTAAAAGTTGACTTTCCAACTCACTCTCTGGATGTAGCTCTTTGCTAAAAAATTTCGCTCGCTCCGGTATGTTGTTGATCACCATCATTTACTCTTCTATCGCAACACCTTGATTATCAGTGTATTTTTAAGATTTAAAAATCTGTTAATTTCCTGTTAAACTGACCTGTAACTGTAACAAAACCACCAGGGCAATGTGTTTATCTTACGGTCTTTTTTAACAGAAGATTTTATTTTTTGCCGCTTATTTGTGAAAGGACTGGTTTTTATTTTCAATCGGTGTTCATTTTAGCAGCATTTTACCCGTGCTGTTAAACCAATTTAAAATCGAAACATCCACTAAATTAAGCGTTAAAAAGTTTAAAAAGCAAACCTTATTGTACTTGTTTTAAAATCTAGACAGATTATGAGACAGTGGATTCCTTATGTTTTTGCTGGTTTGATGGGTGGCATGGTCACTCTCGCTGGCGGACAGCTACTCAACAACCGTACCCAGCCCATAGCACAAGCGCAACCTGCTAACTATGCTCGAGCGGTAAACTTTACAAAATTGCCTGCTAATGTAGGGTATTTTGATTTTTCAGTAGCCGCCGATAAATCAATGCCATCGGTGGTCAATATTACCGCTACGATAGACCCAACAGCCGGTAAAAGCGGTAGCCAAAAAAGAAACTCTTTTGGCGATAACTTTTTTGGGTTGCCATTCGATAATGGTCCTCAAAAAGGAACCGGTTCGGGGGTAATTTATGCTCAGGATGGCTACATCATCACGAACAATCACGTGGTAGAAGGTGCCACCGAACTGGAGGTTACGCTATACGACAACCGTACTTTCCGTGCTAAGTTAATTGGTCGGGACAAAAAGTCGGATTTGGCAGTAATTAAAATTGAGGCCAATGGCCTTCCTGCTATTGAAATTGGTGACTCTGACGAAGCCAAGGTAGGCGAATGGGTACTTGCGGTAGGCAACCCTTTTGATCTTACTTCTACCGTTACGGCTGGCATCATCAGTGCAAAAGGACGTAATATTGAATTGTTAGGCGGCGGCGATGCCATCGAAGCCTTTATTCAAACCGATGCCGCGGTTAATCCAGGCAACAGTGGCGGCGCTTTGGTGGACATTAATGGCAAACTCATCGGCATCAATACGGCTATTGCTACCCGAACTGGCGCTTTTCAAGGCTATAGTTTTGCCATTCCGATTGATTTGGCTCGCAAAGTAGTTGACGACATCATCAATTTCGGTTCCTACAAAAGAGCGTTCCTCGGTGTAAGCATTCGGGAATTGGATACCGAATATGCCAAAGAACTTAATGTCAATCTATCTCAAGGGGTAGTGGTGGAAACTTTAGTTGATGGCGGTTCTGCCCAATATGCTGGTATCCAACCCAAGGACATCATCATCAACATCAACAACCGCGAAGTAAAGTCGGTGCCCGAATTGCAAGAAGTGGTAGGTCGCGCCAAAGTGGGTGACACGATACATTTAACCGTACTCCGTAAAGGTAAATCACAGGAAATTCCAGTGAAGTTGCGGGAAAATGAATAAAAAGTTGACGTATCGGCGTCATTAAGAAAATATTAACATACTGTTTTTTAACAAATTTAGCTTAGGATGGTTATGCATCCTAAGAGACTTGTTTAAAGTTGGTTTTTCGTTTTGTTTTGACGCGTCTGTCTTGCATCAGCAGGGCAGACGTTCTTTTTTTCTAGTCAACGGCTTGCTTATTTTTGATTTTTTATTGATTTTTACCCCATTAAATTTTAAACCCCGGGCGCTAAGCAGCAATCCACTGTTTATGCCCCATAAAACTAAACGCCATGTTGACTCCACTTCAATTGGGGAACGATCTTTTGGGTCTGTTCTATCCACGTCTTTGTTTAGCCTGTGGCAACCCTGGGCAACCCAAACAAGTACTCATTTGTTTGAAATGCTTAGCCAGCTTACCTTTCACCAACTACCATTCTGAAAAAGAGAATCCCTTTACGGAGCGTTTTTGGGGACGATTACCGATTGAAACGGGTGCGGCCATGTTGCATTTTGTGAAAGCCGGTAGGGTGCAGCATTTAATCCACGCGCTCAAATACGAAGGCAAAAAGCAGGTGGGCCTTTATTTGGGCAAGATGTATGGAACGATGTTAAAAAAAACCGATCATTTTGATGCTGTTGATCTGGTACTGCCTATACCTCTACATCCACAACGCCAGCATCAGCGCGGGTACAATCAAAGTGCCAGCATCGCTGAAGGCATTGCGGAGACAATGGCGATACCCTGGTTTGATCACGCCTTGATTAGGCAGCGCGTAACGGAGACTCAAACCCGAAAAACACGTCTTGAGCGGGTGAGCAACGTATCCGAAGTATTTCAAGTTCCTAATCCCCATCTCTTGATTGGAAAACACATTTTATTGATCGACGACGTGATGACTACCGGAGCAACCCTGGAAGCTTGCGGGGAAAAAATTCTCGAGATACCAGGTACCCGACTGAGTTTGGCCAGCTTAGCTATTGCGGATCATTAAGATGAGTCTGGAGGGCTAACGTTATTTAGCGTTAGCCCTCCAAACAATTTCCAATTGTGTTTTTGAGGTCAAAAGAATGTGTAACTTCAACGCCTCAAAATACAATCAATATGCTGTCTTTTTACCGAATTTTGCCTGTTTTCAGCCTAACCATTTTGACTATTGGTTCTTTGGCTGCTCAATCGCCATCACAAACCCTACGTGGTAAGATAATTAACGCGGTTACCCAACAACCGCTCAGCAATGCCAATGTTACCCTTAATGCGAATGCCAAGGGCGTCAGCAGCGATTCAAACGGGATTTATCGTTTTGAGAACCTGCCCGTTGGCCGCTATCGGTTACAAGTTTCTTTTGTTGGTTTTGATACGTTGGTAGTCCCTGAGCTTCTGCTAGAAAGTGGTCGGGAAAGGGTTTTGGATCTTCCTTTGCAACCGGCCATCAACGCAATAGAAGGCATCGTTGTCACCGCTGCTCCTTTGGAATTGACTTCCATTTCCCCTTCTGTACGGAGCATCAGCAACGAAACGACTTTGCGGTTTCCGGCTACTTTTTTTGACCCAGCGCGCACGGCCATTACTTTTCCAGGCGTAGTCAACTCCAACGACCAGGCCAATGGCTTAAATATCCGGGGCAATTCGCCCAATGGCATGATCTGGCGATTAGAAGGTGCAGATATTGTCAATCCTAACCACACATCCAACGCTGGTACTTTTAGCGATCGCATTTCAACCTCAGCCGGCGGCGTTAATATGCTGAGCACTCAGTTGTTGGGCAACTCGGCCTTTTATACTGGCGCTTTTCCCGTTGAATATGGCAATGCACTAAGTGGTGTACTGGATATGCGGCTGCGAAATGGCAACAATGAAAAAAGAGAATACACCCTGCAAGCAGGTTTGATTGGAATTGATGCCGCCGCAGAAGGGCCTTTGGGTAAACCAGGAAAATCTTCTTTTTTGGCCAATTACCGTTATTCTACCCTGGGTTTGTTGAGTGCCATCGGTGTTGATTTAGGTGATGAAGTCACTACCTATCAAGATTTTTCTTTTAACCTCAATGTCCCAATGGCCAATAAATCAAGGTTGACTTTCTTTGGTATGGGCGGAACGAGCTCCAATATTTTCAAGGGTAAACGCGACAGCAGCCTTTGGGAGTTTTCCAAAGACCGTTATGACATTACCTTCCAGTCAAAGGCAGGGGTTACTGGCGCTACGTATACTGCGCCTGTTGGGACGCGCGGTTCTTGGCGCACGG
>JBBRGN010000183.1:0-9746 GCA_038240665.1 Chitinophagales bacterium
TTTTGTCAAAGCTGAGGTGTTGGATTTGATCACCTGTCGTTTTGATGATGACCAATTCCGATGCGATTCCAGCTTCTTGAAGTTTTGCTTGGGTAAAATGGGCTTGCCAAAGCGCCAATTTGCTCCCCCGTGTGCCAATTCTTAGTATCCGATCCAATTTTTTTTCGTTTTGATGACTTTTAAGGCATGATTCAACAATAAGGTATCCATAATGACTCGGCTAAATTCCCAAACAAGCTTTAAAGAACAAATATACCGTTTTGAAATTGATGTAGGTAAAACCGAATACCCCCTAGAATCAACTTTTACTCAAATCCGACAATTAAAGCAGCGGTAGACTTCCCTTTTTTGGATGCCCCCAAGCTGCGAACTGCTCAACTTTAGCGTCATCCTTATTTACGCAGCGCTGAATCTGTATTCGATCAGCGCGATCTGTATCATTTTTTTTCTACCTTTGCCGCATGGAGATCATAGTGAAAGACCTTGCCGCTTTCCTTGGCGGTAGTTTAGAAGGAGATCCGGATGTCGTCGTTAACCGCCCAAGCAAGATTGAGGAAGGAGGGAAAGGAAGTATTTCTTTTTTAGGCAATACAAAATATGAAAGCTTTGCCTACACCTCCACTGCATCAGCGTTACTCGTCAGTCGTGACTTCCAACCCAAAGCACCCGTTCAAGCTACTTTGATTCGGGTAGACGACGTTTATGGCGCAGTTGCAAAATTGATGGAGCATTTCCAGGATCAATTGAATGGATCAACCGGAATCTCCAATCAAGCAGCGGTACATGCTAGCGCCAAAATTGGCAGTAACGTTTTCATCGATCATTTTGCAATAGTAGAAGAAGGAGCTAGCATCGGTAATGATTGCCGCATCTATGGTCAAGTGTACATCGGCAAAAATGCCCGTATCGGCGAGGGAACCATTCTTTATCCGGGTGTAAGGATTATGCACGAATGCGTTCTGGGCGCTCATTGCATTGTTCATCCCAATGTCGTCATCGGTAGCGATGGATTTGGTTTCGCACCTCAGGAGGATAAATCTTACAAAAAAATCCCCCAAATCGGCAATGTGTTCATAGAAGACCAGGTAGAGATTGGCGCCAATAGCAGCATCGATCGGGCAACGATGGGTTCTACCATTATACGAAGGGGAGTTAAACTGGACAATTTGATCCAAGTTGCCCACAATGTTGAAATCGGTGAAAACACCGTTATTTCTGCGCAAACGGGTATTGCCGGAAGCACCAAGATTGGCAAAAACTGCCTGATTGGCGGTCAAGTTGGATTTTCTGGTCATTTGACCATTGCGGATGGTACAAAAATTCAAGCTCAAAGCGGCATCGCTTCGAGTGTAGAAACACCCAATACCGCACTTTTTGGTTCGCCAGCGTTTGAGTATCCTAAGTTCCTGCGGTCGCATGCCATATTTAAACAGCTACCGGATCTCTACAAACGTGTATTGAAGTTGGAAAAACAATTAAAAGCATCGGAATAACCAAAGCCAAGCTTTTATATTTTCATATCGTAATTTTGCAAAAATGTCTTCAGAGACAATGAATATGAAACAACGGACCATCCAGAAAGTAGTTTCTGTAAGCGGGGTTGGTCTTCATACGGGTAAAACCGTCACACTGACGTTTAATCCAGCGCCTGAAAACCACGGATTTAAATTTCAACGGATTGATCTTAGCAATCAACCGATCATCAATGCCGATGTAAGTCGAGTGATCTCTACTACCAGGGGTACAACGATTAAATCCGACAATGCGCAAGTAAGTACCATTGAACACGTATTGTCTGCTCTAGCTGGTCTCCAGATTGACAACGTCTTGATGGAAATTGACGGACCAGAAGTTCCTATTTTGGACGGCAGCGCGTTGCCTTTCGTCAAGGCTATATTGGAAGCAGGTAGCACCGATCAAGATGCCGATCGCGAGTATTTTGAAATTACCGAACCCATTACTTTCCGCGACGAGGTAACTGGCGCTGAATTGATGGCCATTCCGGCTGATGAATTCTCCGTAGTTACTTTGATTGACTTTAACTCCAAGGTGCTTGGGCAGCAATATGCCAACCTGGAAAGCATAAAAGATTATGTAAAGGAGATCGCTCCTTGTCGCACCTTTGTTTTCTTGCACGAGTTGGAACACCTGTTCAACGAAAACCTGATTCAAGGCGGCGACCTAGAGAATGCTATTGTGATTGCCGATCGGCCAGTTCCACAAGAGGAATTGGATGATTTGGCCAAAAAATTGGGAAAACCCAGCGTAACGGTGGATCGGGAAGGAATTCTCAACACCATTCAGCTGCATTTCCGCAACGAACCAGCTCGTCATAAGTTACTGGATGTAATTGGCGATGTAGCCTTGTTGGGCAAACCCATCAAAGGCAAAATTGTCGCCACTAAACCTGGACATACCGCAAATTACGAATTCACCAAGCTGCTCAAAAAGCGCTACATGGAAGAACGTAAGTTGAAAGGCAAGCCCAAATTTGATCCTGATCAGGAGCCTTTATTTGATTCTACCCGAATTGCGCAGTGGTTGCCCCACCGTTATCCGTTCTTATTGATCGATCGGATTATTGAATTGTCGGCAAATCACGTGGTAGGGATAAAAAATGTTACCTTTAACGAAGGTTTTTTTCAAGGGCATTTTCCAAATAATCCAGTTTTCCCTGGCGTTCTGCAAATAGAAGCCATGGCACAAACTGGAGGAATCTTAGCACTTTCAACTGTTGAAGACCCTGGCAACTGGGATACCTACTTTCTGAAAATTGAAAACGGGAAATTCAAGAATAAAGTCGTCCCAGGAGATACTTTGATCATCAAAATGGAGCTGCTTGCGCCTATTCGGCGTGGCATCTGTCAGATGCAGGGTACTGCTTATGTAGGAAACAAAATTGTATCGGAAGCGGAATTAACCGCACAAATCGTCAAGCGCTCCTAAAGATGAATCCGCAAAACCTCACATCCATCCATCCTGAGGCACAAATTGGCGCCAATGTCACCATTAGCCCATTTACGTTCATTGATAAAGATGTCATCATTGGTGATGGCACCTGGATTGGGCCCAACGTTACCATTTTCCCAGGAGCTAGAATTGGAAAAAATTGCAAAATTTTTCCCGGTGCAGTGATTTCAGGTATCCCTCAAGATCTAAAATTTAATGGTGAACAAACCACTGCTGAAATTGGCGACAATACTTCCATCCGGGAATTTGTAACCATCAACCGCGGTACAGCAGCAGCTGGACGTACGGTTGTGGGCAGCAATTGCTTGGTGATGGCTTACGCGCACGTCGCGCACGACTGTACCCTGGGCAATCAGGTAATCCTGGCCAACAATGTCACGCTCGCCGGCCATGTAGTGATTGATGACTGGGCCATCTTGGAAGGGTTGGTAGCCGTTCAACAGTTTATTCATATTGGTGCCCATAGTTTTGTAGCTGGCGGATCACTGGTTCGCAAACACGTGCCTCCTTTTGTAAAAGCGGCCCGTGAACCCCTTTCTTATGCTGGCGTCAACACCATAGGCCTGAAACGCAGAGAATTTTCCCAGGAAACCATCAACCACATCCTGGATATCTACCGCATCCTTTTTGTAAAGGGGCACAAGATATCGCGTGCCATCGAACTGATTGAAGAAACCATTCCTACTACTCCAGAACGGGACAACATCCTGGCTTTTGTTCGCAATGCCGATGTAGGCATCATGAAAGGGTTCCGCCACTTGAATGGAAGCAGCGTCAATGGAGATTGAGTTGGCCCAAGTTGGGAAAAAGTACCTGCTGGAATGGGTTCTACGGGGAGTGGACTACCACTTTCAGTCAGGAGGGCGCTATGCCATTACCGGACCCAATGGATCGGGTAAATCAACCTTACTAAAAATAGTTTGCGGCCATTTGACACCTTCCAAGGGGACTTTGCAGTACCGCTACCAGGGGAAAAACATTGACCGCAGCGACGCTTATCGACTCCTTGCTTATGCCGCACCCTACATTGAATTGATTGAGGAATTTACGCTGGAAGAAGCCTTACAATTTCACCGCCAATTCAAAGCTTTTCAAGCTGGGCTGGATGACAAGGCCTTGATCGATTTATTGGGATTTGAGCGCTCGGCCAAAAAAATGATCCGTAATTTTTCATCCGGGATGAAACAACGCTTAAAACTGGCGCTGAACATCTGCTCCGATTCGCCCCTACTTTTATTGGATGAACCTACCACCAATTTAGATCAACAAGGGGTAGATTGGTATGCTCAATTAATCGAGGATTTTGGCGGCGAGCGTACAATTATTGTCGCTTCTAATGTTGAAGTTGATTATGCCTTTTGTACCAAAACCTTGGATATTCGTGATTACAAGCAAAAAGTAAAATCTAAATAACTGCTTGAAAATGCTTTTTTAGCGCCTCCAATCCTTTGCGCATTTCCCGCAGTTTTTCAATCATTTTTTGCTTTTCCTTAAGTCGATCCCGTTCTATTTTCAGCTCTTGTTTGGCGCCATGTAGCGTAAACCCGCGGATTTTCACGAGCTGGTAGATGATTTCCAGTTGCTCGATGGTTTCAGCGGTAAATCGCCGCTCTCCTTTGCTGTTTTTATGGGGTTTAAGCACCTCAAATTCTCCTTCCCAAAAGCGGATCAAGGAAGCCGATACCCCCAGCATTTCCGCTACTTCGCTGATGCTGTGATAGCGCTTGGAAGACTCCTCATTTTCTGGAAAATGCGACATACTTAAGGATTAATCTTTTAAAGGTTACTTTTTTTCACTCAGCAATTTTAGTAATACCCCATTGCTCCACCCAAATCCATCTTGAACAGGATATTCTCCGCCTCCGGCGAGGAGACTCAGATCCGCTACATTGTATTTTTCGACCATTTTTCCAGTAGCCTTGTACACTTTTACGTTGAGTTTGGTCCAGCGGTCTTTGATGGTAGCAGCCAATTGATCTTGCTGGTAATTGCGCAACCCTTGAATGGTGATCCACTGTAGCGGTGCCCAACCATTGGGAGCATCCCATTGCTGACCCGTGGTGTTGGCGGTAGATTGTAATCCGCCGGGGAGCAAAAATAGTTTCTCCAGCACCTTGGTTGCTGATTTTGCTTGTTCGGGAGTAGCCATTTGGAAAAACAAGGGATACATACCCGCCAGTGACAATACCGGCGTTTTTTTGCCTTGCACAAAATCAAAATCCGCAAAATAACCGCGCTGAGCATCCCAACAGTACTTGTAGACGGCCCGCTGACGAGTAAGTGCTTTAAAAGTGTATTCCTCGCTCCGTTTTTTGTCCCCTTTTTCCATATAAGCCCTGGCAATCGTTTGCTCTAGATTAAACAACAAAGCATTGAGATCAACCGGAATGATTTCGGTGGTATGGATGGTGGCCAGCTTGTTGGGATCCGCCAACCAGCGACTTGAAAAATCCCAACCCGATTCACAAGCGCTCCGCAGATCGCTGTACACTTGGGCTGCTGGCCGGTTGGCCAATTTTGCGGTTTCCACATCACTTTTGAACATTTCCGCCCGCGGAGTAACACCCCGGTCAAAATAGCGATTCAAGATGGTGCCATCGGCAAGTCGAACCACGTGCAGCTCCGCAGGGTGTGCAGCGCTCAGCTTTTCCTGCCCTTTCATCCAGAACGCGTACTCCTTTTCCAACTGCTGCAAATAGGTTACAAACGTCTCCTTGCCTCGAGAATTGGCCAACAATTGCACCATTGCCGCAAAAAAAGGCGGCTGAGAACGGGTAAGATAATAGGTACGGTTGCCATTGGGAATAAAACCAATGGAATCAATCAGGTGCGCAAAGTTGTCGACCATATTGCCGATCAGTTCAATTTTACCGCTCGATTGCAGCCCCAACATGGTAAAATAACTGTCCCAATAATACACTTCCCCAAAACGGCCACCCGGCACCACATAAGGATGCGGCAATGGAATAAGCGTGCTATTGGGCGCTACTTGATCCGGATTGCGGGTCAGTACCGGCCAAAGCGCATTGATGTGCTCCTCAGCAGAACGGCTGGTATCGGTTTTGAAATTGCTGCTGTAAAGGTGCGGCGTATAGAAATTGGCTTTGACAAACAGCTTTAGGTTAAAATTTGGCTGCTGTTTGGCCTTATCATACTTGGCAAGAATTTCCGCTACCGGATATTTGGGCGTACAATCGACAAAGGTCTTACCATCAGGAAAAACCTGCCCCAACTGTACATCAGCAAAAAATTGTCCAAAATTTTCTTCGGGCATGACCAATTTCGAATATCGAGTTTGGGTATGATTCTCGGTTCCGGTAGAAGATGGGCGGCAAGCGCACATCAACATCAAGGCAACCAAGGAAAGGTATTTTAAAAAATGCATATTTAGCTTTGGTTTGCGAACAAAGTAGGAATTTTTTTTGGGAATATGGATTGGATAAAGGAGCAGCAATCACCGGAAGCAATTTTTACCCACTTGTTTTTGAATTGGTTATTAAAAAAAAGATAAGGTATAGAGCTAAACACGCGGATAAAGATAAAGGAAGAAATGATTTGCGATTTTGATCACCATGTACTAAATTCACCTGACACAAGCTAGGTAGATCTCAACAGACTCCATCCACAATAAAACGAATATGAAAGATACACGAGTCAAATACGAATTCCTTACCCACCGAAAAAAGGAGGTCATTTTTATCCATTTTGAATACAACCGCGAGCTCAACGAGCGAATAAAAAAAATGGTAGGCGTTCAATGGAGTCGATCTAAAAAGGCTTGGTATGTCCTGGATGCTAAACAATACCGAAAAAAATTCGGATTGCCGCCTAAAATGCCCATTAAAAAAGAGGCATTGATCCGTATTGACCTGGTCAATTTGCCAGCCATGCAATTGTACATCGAGACCTTACAGTTGCAAGCCTACAGCCCCAATACCATCAACACCTACCGCAACGAGTTTGGGCAGTTGCTTTACCTACTCAAAGATAAAAAAGTAGAAGACCTAGACGCCAACAGGCTACGCAGTTATTTTCTGTATTGTGTCAACAAGCTAAAGCTATCTGAAAACACCCTGCACAGCCGGATCAATGCGGTCAAGTTCTTTTTTGAACAAGTATTGAAAAAGGAAAAATTCTTTTTTGACATCCCTCGACCCAAAAAACCTTCCATACTGCCCAAGGTCATCAACGCCAAAGACATCAACAAGCTATTTGAAGGGACAACCAACCTCAAACACAATACGCTGTTGAAACTCTGTTACGGCATGGGATTGCGGGTCACTGAAATCGTGAACCTAAAAATCACCGACATTGACAACCAGAACCTGCAGGTGTTTATTGAAAAAGCGGAAGGCAAAAAAGACCGCTATGCCAAGCTTCCCGAAAGTATTTCGGAACAACTGAAGGCTTATTTTGTGGAATACAACCCAAAAAAATACCTATTTGAAGGGCAATATGGCGATCAATACAGCATACGCAGCGCTCAAAAAGTATTTGCCGATGCCCTCAAAAAAGCCAAAATCAATAAACCCATTGGCATCCACGGCTTGCGGCAAAGCTTTGCTGCCCACCTATTGGAAGCCGGAACCGACATCGCATTCATTCAAGAGCTTTTGGGCCACAAGGACATTAAAACTACGCTGCCCTATACGCAGGTCAGTAACCGAACGCTTGAAAACATCAAAAGCCCATTTGATAATCTAAATTTAGGCAACGAATAAGAAAATATCGAACTATCGCCTTACCCTTGCGTCGTTCTGCGGCGCATCCAGCGACAATACAAAAAGTACGACACCCTGATTTTCCAACAGACAGACGCGACAATACAAAAAGTACGACAAAACTTTCGCATATTTGAGCGTTGTACGCCACTTTATGGAAACCTTTAACAGTATATCTTACAGCTATATGACACGACCTAAAATTTGGACACTTCTTTTCTTAACACTCAGCTTGACAATGGTTTCTTATGGGCAGACAAAGAAATCCGAACAGTCATTCAGTAAATATTTTCAGCAACTCAAATCTTCAAAGGTTGACACAATTTTAATAATCAAATCAGGTTGTACAGGCTGCGAGGTTAAATATGAAGACACATCAAAAAGAGTAAGAGACGGACAGACAATTTATGTACTATCCCAAACAAATGGGCAATTTAAACTTGCAATTTTTGACGACATACATAATCCAGAATATTTCACAGCAGACACTTGTGCAATTTTTAATTTTATTATAGAAAATAAAGTAATCTTAAAGCAAAAAGAGAATTTTTATAAAATTGTAATTCCGAAAATTAAATCTAAATCGGGTTTTTATCCGCCAAGCCCTATTCATTATTCATATGAAGAATTGATTTTAAAATTACCAAAGTTCATTTATGATTTTGAGATAGTTGATGACCATAATGATCGTTTTGGCATACAGCGTGAAAAAGAAAAATGGTTTGCTTTGACAAAGGAGATTATCAAAAGAGTTAAGGACTTTCCTTAACTAATTGTCAGTAGACTTACCAAAGCGGCGTACAACATTGGGTTTTGTGCAAGTGGAGCAGACGGAAGTACAATCGGCTTTTTGTTCTTTATTGGGCTTCAGTTCCAGCAGGACAATCATCGCTGAGCATTAGTTCCTTTTTTGTACATTTGTTTTTCAATCAGCAGCGGTTACGGGCAGAAGGAATTCTATTTCCCCACCTGCACAAAGCCCTGTTCGTTGGCTGCAACCGTTTTGGGACACACCCTTATTCAAAGTAACAGAATCAAAAAATAATTTTTTCTACAATTAAAACAAAACTAAAATGAAAAAAGTAGGCATCATCGGAGGCTCAGGCTTTATTGGAAGTTACAACACTCAAAAGTTTTTGGACGAAGGCTACAAAGTAAAAGTTTCCACTACGGACATTTCCAAAAAGGAAAAATATGAACATTTACTTAGCCTGAAAAATGCTGAACATTTAGAAATTGTTCAACTTGATGTCGAAAATAAAACAGAGCTTACTAATTTTTTGGAAGGCTGTAATATAGTAATTCACGGTGGAACGCCATTTCAACTGGATGTAAAAGACCCAAAAACAGAATTGTTCGACCCGACCATCAAGGGAACAGAAAACTTTCTTGAATTAATTCAAAAAACGCCTGGAATTGAAAAGGTAATTTTCATTGCATCTGTTGCCGCTTACAATACACACTTTCCTCTTTTGCCTGAAAACAAAACAGAAGATGACCAAATCAATGAAAACGATACACCATTTATGAGTGAGCAAAGCCATCCATACGGACAAGCAAAGTTTATTGCCAATCAAACTGTCAACAAATTCATTGCAGACAATCCAAATCTAAGTTTTGAAATTACTTCGGTTTCGCCAGTTGGTGTTATGGGAAAATCTCTATCATCAAGGCAAGACTCCACGTCAACAGGAATTCAATTCCTTTTCAAAAATAAAATTGCACCAAATCCCTTTTTTCAAATGTTTTATGACAATGACATTTACTTTGCGTTAGTAGATGTAGCAGACGTTTCAGAAGCTATTTACAAAGCAGCCACCATAAAAAACATACACGGTAAGAATTATTTATTATCAAGTGAAAGCTACAGGGTGTCGGATATTACTTTAATGCTAAACAATCAAAGTCCGATAGGAAAATCCAAAATCGTTTACAGTAGCGATTTAGCAAAAAAAGACTTAGAGCTAAACTTTAAACCTGCAAGCGTACCTTTAAATAATTATTCTTCTTAACCATTGTGAAATACGGCAGCAGCCAACAAAAGTATTTGCAAAA
>JBBRGN010000184.1:0-9733 GCA_038240665.1 Chitinophagales bacterium
GATCTTTTAACAATAGGCAATTGATTTTCAACCGATTCCCGGGTCAAGTTAACGGTAAATTCTCCGCTTGGATGCTCTACCGATAGTAAGTAATGGTCTTTGGTAACGGGAACGAATTCCGCCATTTCATAAGCGACTGTCCCCGGTATGACGCAAGCGATAGCTGTACTCGCTGCACCCAATACGCCAATGGCTTCATGACAAATATGCGGCAAAAAAGTGCGGGTATGGATCGCCCCACCCCAAAGCGGCGGCGCAATTAAACACATTTTGGGGATGGTTTTGTCTTTGACCTCGCCCAGGTTCATTTGAGGTCCAATTTGTAGGCGTATGCTTTCGAGTTTTTGTTTCAAAACCTCGTTGTTATCCAGTTCAGTAGGTGATTCATAGCCGCTAATGTCCAGATCGGCGGCCTGTAAGATAACCTCCGGCATACCGTTGTCAATACAGGTTACCCGTATTCCGTCCACCAGATCGATCAAATGTCCGGTAGGGAAAAGGGCGCCGCAAGTAGACCCAGCCGTGTCTAAATAATGGCAAATGATGGGCGCGGCAGTGCCGGGCACTCCGTCAATTTTGGTATGCCCGGTATATTCCACACTGCCCTGGGGTGTTTGGACCATCACTTCGCACAAGGCGCCCGTATTGAGCAGGCGGATGGTCGCGCTGGTGACGGGGCTACTTGCCGCTAGCAATCCCGATTCGATGGCAAAAGGCAGTACGCCTGCCAGGATATTGCCACAGGTTTGGGTGCTGGAGATTTGTCCTTTACCGATCACCACTTGCAAAAACAGGTAGTCCAGATCCACGTTTTTTTCGGTTGATCGTCTTACCAGGGCTACTTTGCTGGTCAGGGTAGTACCACCACCCAGCCCGTCGATTTGTCGCAGGTCGCCCTGTCCTACCCCTTCCATCGCAGCCAGGATGACCCGATCGCGTAAGGCTTCGTCAGCAGGCAAGTCGGCGAATTTAAAGAACAAACCTTTGGAGCTACCTCCGCGAAATTGATGGTACGGTATTGTTGTCTGCATGTATTTTTTAATGGCTACCTCAACGCATTTTTAAAATATTCGCCAGGCTTCCCACCGTCGCACTCGACATCAATGGGTCGATCCCCTCATTTTCAAGCATTTCTACTACTGCTTCCATTTCGTGTTTTCGGCGTTCAGCATGGGTGTAAGTCCCTTCGACAAATCGATCAATGAGCTCATCGTTACCGCCAATCACCGAACTGATTTGGATACGGATGTAATCTTCTTTGTCAAAGGCTTTGCCTGCGGCTATGGCTTCCAAAATGACGGCAGCCACGCCTTTATAAACAATGGAACGCAGCAATTTACGGGTAGAAGCCTCCCCTACCTGGTCGCCAGCCAGCGATAAATTCCAATGCATGCCGCTTACTTTTGCAAGCAAGGTTTCTGCTCCTGGCCCGGATGCCAAAAATGGCGTTTTTATCCCCAGTGGCGGCACGGGTGCCATGATGGCCAGATCAACAAAATGTACGCCGGTAGGGCTTAATTTTTCAGCGATAATCCGTTTGAGGGATGGACTAGAAGTATTCATCTCTAAATACCATTTCCCCGCTCCCAAAACGGGCAATACTTCTAGGGCTACTTCCGCAGAAACGCTGGAAAGATTTACACTCAGAATGATATCGGCCTGCTCAGCAGCGGCTAAATTGCTGGCAGCTACGGCCACGCGGGGATCCAGGGTTCGGATCGGATTCGGATCCCAAGCGGTCACCATTGATCCGCTGGCGACCAGGTCATTGGCAAAAATACTTCCCGCTTCGCCTAGCCCCAATACGGCAAATTTGATCATTGTGAAAGTTGTTTAATCCCAGCCATAAATCTGCAGCGAGGTTTTCCCTTCCCGCAATTGTCGCCTCACGTTTTCTTCGCGGGCTTCGCGGGCTTGGGCTTTTTCAATGGTAGCTGCCAATTGATCAAATGGCGTCACCACCACGCCATCGCGATCACCCACGATGATGTCGCCGGGTTGAATCAAACAATCGCCGATGATGATCGGTTGATTCAGCGTGCCGTCGCCAAAGCTGGAAGTACCCACGATGCATAGTCCACGACTAAATACCGGAAAATCAAGGGCTTCAATATCGTCAGCATCCCGGACACAGGCGTTGATGACCAATCCGGCTATGCCCTGGGTTTTTGCCCCTAAACTCATCAAATCGCCCCAATAGCCAGCTTCATAATATCCCGAACAATCAACCACCAGCACATCTCCTGGTCGCGCTTGAGCGTAGGCGCGGTGCAACATGCGGTTGTCTTTGGGCATGGTTTTGACGGTAAATGCCGGGCCGCAAATCCTCATTTTGGGGTGAATGGGTTTGATGGCGGAGGGTAGATTTCCCTGTTTTCCCAAAGCTTCGTGGATGGTAGCCGCTGAAAACTGTCCTAGTCTTTTAATTAAATCCATATTCCAAAAGAGCTTGATCAAAAAATGCTTGCTGTCACGCGCGGCGCTTGGCTTTGGTGCGCTTCGGCGTATTGAATTTCTTTTTTTCCGGAAATCCGACGGGCATGATTGGCGCGACGTGCGGCCAATTCCGCATAGTAATCTTTGAGGTAATTCTGAGCCCCCATACAGGCCATGGCCGCCATTTTTTTGTCCATTACCGAGCTGATATCAATAAACGTATCTGGCACAAAACCCGACACCTCCGGTTGATGGGGTTCAAAAGAGTACCAAGCGGGCGGATCGATGTTTTTGAAAGCGCTGGCTACACCCGCTCCAGACGCCAACAAGCGGGCGCGCATCACCGCCTGAAAAGCGACGGGATGATCGGGGTTAAAGGGATCTTTTTCGCTGTGGGTAAGGATCACGGTGGGTTCAAAGTTGCGGATGATTTCCGTCAATTGATCCACCCGTTCATCGTTGACCAAAAGCGGGTAATCGCCCCAATCCAAAAATTCAATGGGCGTACCCAGGGCGGCAGCGGCGGCCAAAGCTTGTTGATGCCGGATTTTTTTTACGCTTTCTTCGCTGCGCTGGGGGTCTTCTTTCCACAGTTCGCCGGATTCACCTCTTTCGCCGTACGACATGGCGATGACCAAAGTGGCGGCACCTTCTTCGATGGCTTTGGCAAGGGTTCCGGCAGAGCGCCAGACAAAGTCGCCCGAATGAGCGCCTATGACCAATAGTTTTTTCATCTTTTCCGTGTTATTCCAGTTCAAAATCTTCCGGCATCGGCGTACCGTGGGTATGAAAACTTGACACCGTTTGCAAACCCCAAGCTTGCCCTTTTGCCCGATCTGCTTGGTTCCACACAATGGTTTTGTAATCCGGATCCAAAATCAAGCGCGCGGTAGCATTGGCAACTTCTACGCGGTTGCCTCCTGGTTCGTAAACGTAGAGAAAAAAGGTTTGCTGGATGGCGTGTTTGTGTGGTCCAGTTTCGATGAATATGCCGTTTTCCAAAAAAATATCGGCAGCAATCAATACTTCTTCCCGGCTGTTCACCGCGTAGGTGACATGGTGGAGCCGCTTCTCCATGTTAAGGTGATCCTGGGTGACTGCTAGGTCGTACGACTTTGAATTCACCGCAAACCAAACGCCTTTGGGGTCATCGTTTTCAAAAACGATGGTTTCAGTCAGGATGCCTCCGATGGTGTTCAACTGAAAATCGCGAAAAGCGCGGACATCCTTCGCCAATAAGTTTAAATGATCCAGCCGCCGCACGTTGATGCCCCTTCCGGGAAATTTACTGGCGGTGTTTTTCAATACCGATCGGTCTTTTTCTCCGGCTTGGTATTTTTCCGTTTCAAAATAAATTTCGCAGGGGTGCTGCGCGCCAGGATATTGAAAAACATAGGCCGCTCCGTGACCAATTCCCGCATCTTTCCAGTCTATTCCTTGACCGCTAGCTTGAATGGCTGCCACCCGGCGTTCCAGCGCCTGTGGGCTCCGCGTACGCCAGGCAAAATGGCCAATACCTGGTCGAGGCGCCGCCGTCAATTGTAAAGTATGGTGCTCATAATCGTCATAAGCACGGAGATAAATAGAGTCGTTGGAGACTGCGCTGATCGACATGCCCATTAAGTCGATAAAAAAACGGGTGCTTTCCTCCAATTTGGGGGTGAGCAATTCTACATGGGCAAGGTGTGCAATATCCCAAATGACTTCTTTCATACCGTACTTATTTCTTTAAGTGGGCATCTAAAAATTGAAAAACGCGATCCAGGTTTTCTTTGGTTTCAAATTGTGGACCGCCGTGTTTGGTATCTTTAAGCAAAAAAAGCGACACCTTGTCTTTGCCCAATATTGCTTCTAAGTCTTTGGCAAAACCCTTGGATTGTTCAGTGGGTACCAATTGATCTTCCAAGCCGTGTTCGATGAAGAATGGTGGATCATCCTGGGTGATGTAAGTAGCAGGGTTGGCGACTTTCACCAGATCAGCAGCATCGGTAATTTTTTTTCCCACCAATAAGGATTCCGGAGAATTGGCCTCGTCGTGATCGGTTTTTCCTTTTCCTGATACTTTAAATTGGGCATCCATGGTGTTGAAGTTGATCGGACCAAACCAATCCACCACCGCTTGTACGCGACTCGACTCCTTAGGATTGCCTTGTTTTAGACCTTCTAGCTCCTTCACATCGCCTGAAGTGCCCGCCATAGCAGCGAGGTTTCCTCCTGCTGAACCGCCCCAGGTGGCGATTTTTTTAGGATCAAGTTTGTATTTTTTGGCATTGGCGCGAATAAATCGGATGGCCGCTTTTACATCAAAAATTTGCGCAGGATAAATCGCTTCCCCGCTCAAACGGTAATTGATGCTGACCAAAGCATACCCGCGATTCAAACCTTCCAACATCCCGGTCAACTGTCGATCGGCTTTGTCGCCAAATTTAAAAGCTCCCCCGTGAATGGAAACGATCACCGGAAAAGGGCCTTTGCCATCATTGGGCAGGTAGATGTCCATTTTTTGGGCAGTAGCGTTGGGGACATAGGGGATATCCAGCCATTTATGGTTGATATGATCGGTATTGGCTTTGCCCATGCCACCGCCTGGCTGACATTGGGCGAGTAACGCGCCCAGCAATAAAAGAATGGTAGCGTAAAAAAAATTAAACTTTTTCATTTTTTGGATTTTGATCTTTTTGAAGAATAGATTGATGTTCAAGCCAATAAGAAAGCAGCGCAAAGACCGTCAATAGGAGCAATACCAAAGGTGCATAAGCTACAAACTGATCCATAAATTGGGTTAATGAATTCCCTTGCCCGCTGATCCTTTCTGTCATCCAAGCCAAGGCAACCGTTGCAATCAAGATAGCCATCCCTATCCTAAACTTTGAATAAATACGACATCTACTAAGCAACACCAAAGTGGGCATTGTGAGGACAATAATCATCAATTGCATCAGCTCAATGCCTATATTAAACCCCAATAGACTGATGATTATCTGTTTGAAATCGAGATCAAGCTTGATTAAGGTATTGGCGAAAGCCAAGCCATGAATCAGTCCAAAACCAGCGGCGATCACTATTTCTTTGCTGGCAAAAATAGGTTGTATGGCATGAAGTGCCGCTACCAGAATCGACACAGCAATCAATATTTCAATAGGCTGGCTGGGAATTTGCATCCAACGTAAGCCACCTATAAACAAAGTCAAAGAGTGTCCAATGGTGAATGCGGTTACGATCTTACTTATGCCCCATAAACTGTACTTCAGGTCGCCGATAGCGCCCCATTTTTTTCCTATGCTGATCAAAGGTGCGCTCAACAATAAAGCAAATAAAAACAACAAATGATCAGTACCCGAGGCAATGTGATCCATGCCCAAATGTAACATCTTGGAAAAACCTGCCCAAGTACTCCCTTCAGCTAAGTTAATTACTAAGGGTTTGATTTTACCGCTCGGAATATCCAACTGAATTGTTCCCAATTGATTGGCAGCGCCTTCAATGTTTCCTGCCGCCCAATCTTGTTGAACAGATACCACAATGGTGTGCGTAATAACCTGATGAACAACAACATCATAGTCAAAAATAAATCGTCGTAAATCAGCACTTTTGGGAGGATAGATTCGAGCATAGATGACCAACTCATAATATTTGCCATTAATGGGGTTTTCAGTTGTACTTAAGATAAGATCATCCAACTGAAGCTTCCAAGCGACCTTTTGCATGGACATAGGTCGAATGTGTTGCACCAAGTAGCGGCGCAATTTTTGTTCATTTTTTTGAAAAAAGAGGGCAGGATGTTGATCATCGTTGATCCCCCAAGCCGCTACTAGTTCGCTTAAAGGAATTTGAATTTCGGCTCGAATACAATTCGAAAGCACTTTCAAACGTACCAAGGAATTGGGCATTGGATGTGCCATAGCCTGTTGAGGTAGCCCGCAAAAACACCAAACAAAAAAAACGAACTGACTAAGGAACAATACCTTAGCCAGTTCGATATTTTTAATTACCGCCATAATCGCCATTTCTATCTCTCCAAACAGAATGAGGATGGTTGGCCGTTTTAATGACAATGCCACCTTGACAAGAGTATTCAATCCAAATGTTTGGTCCGTCAATACGAACATAATCATTTTTGGTATCTACTGCTGTAGTTCCAGAATAAGCTAGGTAGGTATCATCCAGTTCCGAAGTGTATTTGGCTAAGATGATCGCTGCATTGGCATCATCTTGGTCGTTGACATAGGTTTTGATGGCATCTAAAACCAAAGCTTTTTGTGCGGAGCTAAGTGTGCTTATTTTCAATCCCGATTTAGCGGTGGGGAATTGTCCATCTTTACCTGGCCCCAAAAGAAGATCGGTAAAAGTAGTCGTTAATTTGGCGCTTGTCAATTCGGTATTGCTTAACCCGTTCAACATCGCCGAAAATGCTATTCTTTCTTGCCCAATGGGTTCATAGTTGACATTATTTAGACTAAAAGGAGCAAATGGTTCCACCCCTCGAAAAGAAGGCGTAGCACCAGTCAATTTTCCGCCATTGTAGGTGTTTGAGACACCGTAATGATGGCCGCCATATTGTAATTCCCAAAGTCCGGTTGTACTTGGTGTTCCCAAAAAGGCCATGTAGTAATTACCTGAACCATAAGTAGATCCGCCTCCATTGGCACTTAGGTAATCATCGGCAGCCAAAACGGCGATCGCCTCCGCATAGCCTTCATTGGAGCTCGTCCCCAAGGCAGCAGCTAATAGTGCTTTTGCAGCAGCCAATTGGGTTGGGTTAAAAGTACTAAATGCTACCCCTACCCTTTTGGTTTGCACCAAAGCCTGAGGTAAGTTAGACCAGTTCACGGCATTGGCTTTGGTGTAAGTCAATTGCAAAGCCGCGAGTTGGGTTGTGCCTAAAGTCGCTTTGAATGCTTCTGCCAAACACACAATTTTTTGTAGTCCAGTAGCGGTTGAGCAATCAATAGCGGTAGCCGCTTTGTCGACGGTCAAGGCAAGCGTGCAGCTTTGCCCTCCAAAACTAATGGCAAAATTTGCTACCCCGGCTCCGCTGGATGTTCCTGAAACGATGTAGGTAAGACTGCCCGCACCGCTGGCTAAGTCGCCCGCTTGTAGGGTTGCGTTTAACCCGGTAACTCCAGTAGAGGCAATGGTGCTCCCAGCGGTGTAAGCCACACTGCCATTACCGCCTGTGTAAGGAACTGTTGCTGTACCTGTATAAACTGCACTGGCAGTTGCATTGGAAGAAAAAGTAGCATTGGCACATAGCAAAGAAGCAACTGTGGGTGAAGTAACTACTACTTCGGTTTTTTTACATGCTGTTAAAAATTGCAATAAAAAAACAGTGGAGATTAGGGAAATCAAAAATTTAAACTTCATCGGTAATAAGTTTGAGTTGTTGGAAAATAAAAAAGGTGTCAAAACATTATCCCCATAAGAACCCAATCCCATCTATTTTAAAATTTACTAGACAATTGCAAAGATGAAGCTATTCAAAAAAACTTTTAGATAGTTTTTTTTGTATTTTGGATAAAATTTAAACATAGGAATGATTCAACAATAAGGTATCAAATTAGACTAAGCTATTTTGATACCTTATTATCGACTCATTCCATAGCCTTTTGGATAGCTTAGTATGGAAAAAATTAAACATTATGATGGGTTATATGGCGACGTGGAGCACCAACCCAATGCTGGATACATCTTTTCGGAATTAATTGAAACCCGGAGTCGGAGTTTCAATTGGGTCATACACCCCCATTTTCATACGCGACTGTACCAGATTTTTTGCATTGAATCCGGAGAGATTGAGCTTTCGGCACCCGTAAGTGGAAAAAAATTGGCAACACCCTGCATCATGCTGATCCCGCCTACGGTAATTCATGGATTTGAATACAGTGAGGATGTGGTTGGTCGTATTCTTACCGTTTCCGAAGTGCTTTTGGATGGAATTTTTCAAAATCCTTCAGCGATGACCCTGGCGCTGAGTGATTTTCAATGCGTGCTTTTTGATGCAGCTTCGCCAGAGCCTTTTCAAGAGGTATTGAAGTTGCTGCTCCTGATTGACGAGGAGCTATTTGCCAATCGGGTGGAAAAAAACAGCTTACTCCAAGCTTATTTTTCGCAGTTGTTTATCTTGATGTACCGCCAACTACAGACCAATAAAAAAGAAAACATCGCCGAAGGCCATCACGGGTTAAAATACATCCACCGTTTTCAAAAAAGCATTAAAAGTTCCACCTACCCCAAAAGTATACCTGAATTCGCCGCTGAGTTGTCGATTACATCGGTTCATCTCAATCGGATCTGCCAGGCCCTTGCGGGTAAATCGGCTTCACAGATGGTGCAAGAGCACCTGATCTACCAAGCCCAAAAATACCTCACGCATACCACTTATACCGTTTCTGAAATTGCTTACTTGCTCAAATTTGAATACCCCAATTATTTTGCCAAGTTGTTTAGAAAACACACTGGCGTGTCCCCCAAAACCTACCGCGAACAAAATCAAGGCAAGATGTAGAGTGGTTGATTAGCCTTGATTTTCTAACCAAGAACGGTAATACTTTCCATCATCGATGAGTAAAGCTTGTTCGGTAATGGCCAGGGGCTTGAAGGTGTCAATCATCACCGCTAGTTCTTCAGTGGATTTTTTGCCAATGCTGCGCTCCATTGCTCCGGGTGCCGGCCCGTGCGGGATGCCTCCCGGATGCAGGGTGATGTGCCCCACTTCAATGTTGTTGCGACTCATAAAATCACCATCCACGTAGTAAATCATCTCATCAGAATCGATGTTGGAATGATTGTACGGCGCGGGAATGGCTTGCGGATGATAATCGTACAAACGCGGACAAAAAGAACAAACCACAAACGCCTTGGTCTCAAAGGTTTGGTGTACCGGCGGCGGCTGGTGAATACGCCCGGTGATGGGTTCAAAGTTGTGGATGGAAAAACCATAGGGCAAGTTGTAGCCATCATACCCGACGACATCAAAAGGGTGAGCGGCATATATCACATGATGGAGTTGGCCTTGTTTTTTTATTTTCAGCAAAAAATCGCCTCGTTCATCATGGGTTTCCAAAAAAGCGGGCATTTTGTAATCACGTTCACAAAAAGGGGAATGTTCCAGCAATTGTCCAAACCAATTGCGGTAACGCTTGGGGGTGTAAATCGGATGAAAAGACTCGGCGTAGAGCAAACGGTTGTTGGGGGTAGCAAAATCGATTTGATAGATTACGCCGCGAGGAATGACCAAGTAATCACCGGGTTCAAAATCGATGTTGCCCAAAAAAGTGCGCAAGGTTCCGGTGCCCTG
>JBBRGN010000185.1:0-9656 GCA_038240665.1 Chitinophagales bacterium
TGGCGTCACAAGCTGCGAAAATCGGCGACCTATCTCGTAAAATACCTGGAGTAACCGACTTGGTGGTCGAGCGCGTAAAAGGATTGCCACAGATTGTCGTTTCTTTTTACCGCGACCGATTAGCTGAATACGGCTTGAGCATTGCCGAAGCCAATCGGACGGTCAATGCTGCTTTTGCGGGTGCAACAGCCGGCATCATCTACGAGGGCGAAAAACGCTATAATTTGACGATTAGATTGGAAAACCAAAGTCGGCAAAACTTGGAGGACGTCCAAGGCTTGTACATCCATACGCCAAAAGGAGAAAATGTTCCTTTAAGTCAGCTTGCTGATGTGTCCTTTAAAGTGGGTTCCAATCAGATCCAACGCGAGAATACCAAACGGTTCATTACCCTTGCTTTTAATGTACGGGGCAGAGATGTGGAAAGTATTGTAAACGAAATCAAAGCCAAAATTGCCAAACAGATCAAACTTCCGGTGGGTTATCTGCTTTCATTTGGCGGACAATTTGAAAACCTTCAGGCTGCCAAAGCACGCTTAAGCATCGCTGTACCCGTGGCTTTGTTGCTCATTTTGGTGTTGCTGTTTTTTACCTTTGGATCCATCAAACAAAGCCTGTTGATTTTCACCGCGATCCCCTTGTCAGCCATTGGCGGGATCTTAGCCTTGTGGATACGAGGTATGCCTTTTTCCATTTCAGCGGGCGTCGGTTTTATTGCTTTATTTGGAGTTGCGGTTCTTAACGGCATTGTGTTGATAGCTGAATTCAACCGCCTCCGTCAATCTGGCGAAATCGACCTTAATCAGATCGTATTGAAAGGAACCAGCGTACGGCTGCGCCCAGTCATGATGACTGCATTGGTAGCTTCATTGGGTTTTTTACCGATGGCGTTGTCGAATGGCTCTGGAGCAGAGGTTCAAAAACCACTGGCAACAGTAGTGATTGGAGGATTGATTTCTGCTACCTTGTTGACGCTGTTGGTTTTGCCGTGTTTGTACATCATGTTTGAGCACTTAAAGCCAGTACGTTTCAATAAAGTCGCTGCCGCTATCGTGTTGTTACTGATGAGTGGAAGCGCGTTTGGTCAGTCGGCCAGCTTGAGTAGCGCACCTTTAAGCTTAGAACAAGTAATCGAACAAGCCAAACAAAACAACTTGTCGATCCAGCGGGGACAATACTTGATTCGACAACAACAAGCCCTGCAAGGTGCTGCCCATGATTGGTCTAACCTCGATTTTGTTGCCAACCTTGGTCAGTACAACACCATCAACTTCGACCAACAAGTAACGGTTACGCAGCGTATTCTCAATCCAAAGTATGGCAACACCCAACTGCAACTGACGCGGGAACACATCAAAGGGGCAGAAACCCAGCTGAAATTTACGGCCAATGAGTTGGTTTATGCGGTCAAACGTGCTTATTATGATTATCAGTTTTTTTTGGCAAAAAAACAACAACTGGAAAGGCTAGACAGCGTACTGCAAAACTTTGTACGCGCGGCAACCTTGCGAACAAAAACTGGCGAAGCCTCGTCAATTGAACAGATTTTGGCCGAAAGTCAGCTCAGTGAAAACCATTTTTTGCAAGAACAGATCAAAAATGACTTACAAATAGCGGTTTATCAACTTCGAACCTTACTCAATACCAATGAATTACCTGCTTTAGCGACAACTGAATACCGTAAAAGAAATTTGGTGGAAAAAATTGAAACATCTCGGGTTGCACAGAACCCTTTGTTGATTTTTTATCAGCAACAAATTGCCATCACTAGACAGCAATTGGCCGTAGAAAAGGCGCGCCGTTTACCCGATTTCAGCATAGGTTACAGCAATGCTTCGCTGATTGGCAATCAGTTGATCAAAGGTGAAGAACGGTTTTTTACCGCTGCCAATCGTTTTCATTCAGCGCAACTTGGGGTATCCTTTCCCATTATATCCAAACCTTTTAAAGCACGGATAGCTGCGGCTGAGATGGGTATTCAAGCAGCCCAGACACAATCCAATTTCCAACAAAGAGAATTGGAAGGGCAACTTTCGAATGCCATTGAGAACCAACGCAAATCGGAGAATGCCATCCTTTATTACGAAAAAACAGCATTGCCTACGGCTAATTCCGTACTTCAGCGCGCCGAAAGAGCTTATCGGGCCGGGGAAATCCCTTATACCGAGTATTTAACGGCGCTACAGTACCTTTCCAAGGCTAGACTGGGATATTTGGACGCCATTGCCGCCTATAATAAGGCAGTAATTGCCATTGAATTTTTAATTGGAAATTGATTGATGAGGTTGAAAAAGGGAGATTGTGTATTTTAATTTCCTAAAAATCAATTTTTTATCAAGATCAGAGCCATTATTTAACATTCATCATTATTGAAATTGCTATTCCATTATGAGACCTATAAAAAATTTTCTTCTTGCATCTATCGCCATCCTGATGTTGGCTTCTTGTGGCAAAAAAACCGCTACTGAACAAAACAGCTCTTCAAATGAGGCAACCAATAAAACCGGCCAAGCGGTGATTGTTGGCCTCACGCCCGATCAAGCGCGTTTGGCAAGCCTAGACTTTGGAAAAATAGTCTACAAAAACATTGGCACCGCACTCCAAGTTAGCGGTATGATTGATGTACCGCCCCAAAACCTGGTGAGTATTTCAACACCCGCTTCAGGTTTTTTGAAAACGACCAACATGCTTCCTGGTTCTCCCGTACGCAAAGGAGAAGTGCTGGCAGTAATTCAAAACCCAGAATTCATCCAGATGCAGCAAGAATACCTGCAAACCAAAAATGAAATTGGGGAAAATGAAAGTCAGCTCGAGTACTTAGCAGCCGAATACCAACGTCAACAAGACTTAGCGGTCGGAAATGTCAATGCTGGAAAAACATTGCAAGCTTCCAAGGCACAATTCTTGGGCATGAAATCACGCATTGAAGGCCAAAAAGCCAAAATGGGAGGCCTCAAAGCCCGTTTGCAAATCATTGGAATCGATGTGGCTAAAATTAGTACCGATCATTACCAAAGCGAGATCATCATCCGTTCGCCAATATCAGGAGGAGTAACCAAAGTCAACGCCAACATCGGTCGTTACCTTAGCAACACGGACGTCTTGTTTGAAATCGTCGACAACGACCACCAACATGTTGCGCTTACCGTTTTTGAACGAGACGTACCTAAATTACATCCTGGCCAACCCGTGCGCTTTGTGGTGACTGGCGAAACAAATGAAAGAACCGCTAAAGTCTATTTAATTGGTAAAGACATCAATCCCGATCGTACCGTTTTAGTGCATTGTCACATCGACAAGGAAGATGCCCATCTATTGCCCAAAGCCTATCTCCGCGCCTGGATTGAAGTAGATCGCAATGAAGTAACCTGCGTACCCACCGAAGCCATTGTAAGTTCAGATGGCCAAGAATACATTTTTGTGGTGAACCAGGGAGCAAGCGATGTAAATAAAAAAACTTCCAATCAAACCTTTACCATGATTGAAGTCAAAAAAGGAAAATCCGAAGGCAGTTTTTCGGAAGTCATCCTTCCCAGTACACTGGATATAGAAAAAACGAGCATCGTAACGAAAGGAGCTTTTACTCTATTGGCCAAACTTAAAATCGCCGAAGAAGGCGAATAAGCCCCGCAAGCGGCCTAACAGGTGGCGTCATATGCAATCCATGGGTGGCCCCCTTCGATGGGTGTGCAGGCCCTTCATACAAGCCAAGCCCTGAAGGGGCGTAATATGCCATCGATGGGTGCAGCCCTTCGATGGGTGCAGCCCCTCATACAAGCCCAGCCCTGAAGGGGCGTCATATGCCATCGATGGGTGCAGCCCTTCGATAGGTACAGGCCCTTCATACAAGCCAAGCCCTGAAGGGGCGTAATATGCCATCGATGGGTGCAGCCCTTCGATAAGCCCTGACCTACAAAAATTACAAAGTCTACTGTTTTTCTTGCATCGCCTTAAATTTCTAGGGCCGTTATGCAGGGATTCCCCTAGTTCTTTTATATTTTTCCCGATAATTACTACCTAATTTTAAAAATCTGCATTTTTTCAAAATTTTATTTCAATTTATGCAATCAGAACACCAAAGAACCCTTAGAGTCGGCGTTGCTGGCGTTGGTTTCATCGGACCGGCTCACATTGAAGCCCTTCGTCGTTTGCCAGGTATTGAAGTGGTATCTCTTTTTCACCCTGGAAAAGAAGACGCCGTGGAAAAAGCCCGTCAATTGGGCATCTCTAAAGCCTATGGCGAGTTTGAAGAATTGATACAAAACGATGACCTCGACTGTGTGCACATTTGTACGCCCAATAACTTGCACCATTCGATGTCGAAAGCTGCTTTGTTGGCCGGTAAGCACGTCGTATGTGAAAAACCATTGGCAACCAGCATCAGCGAAGCGGAAGAATTGGTAGCTCTAGCCAAAGAAACAGGATTGGTGAACGCCATCCATTTCAATGTCCGCTACTATCCCTTGGTTCGTCAAATGCGAATGATGCGTGAAAAAGGAGATTTGGGTCGCGTTTATTCCATCATTGGCAGTTATCTACAAGACTGGTTGTTTTATGAAACGGATTACAACTGGCGTCTGGAGCCTGATAAATCGGGAGCATCCCGCGCTATTGCCGACATTGGCTCGCACTTGATGGATTTATTGGAGTACGTATCGGGTTTGAAAATCACTGCGGTGATGGCCGACTTTAATACCGTTCACCCCGAACGTAAAAAGCCTTTGAAGGCCATTGAAACCTATTCTGGCAAAATGCTTCAACCTGAAGATTATGCTGGCGTACCCATCAATACCGAAGATTATGCCTCTGTATTGTGTCGTTTTGACAATGGCAGCAAAGGGGTAGTAACCGTGAGCCAAGTAAGCGCTGGTCGCAAAAATCGCCTCAATTTTGAGATTTCTGGATCAAACAGCACCTTGGCGTGGTGTTCAGAAACACCTAACGAGCTGTGGATCGGTCGCCGCGACGGCCCCAACGGCGTTTTGTTGAAAGATCCTTCTTTGGTGTACCGAGAAGCCGGAGATATCATCTCCTTCCCGGGCGGACACAACGAAGGTTTTCCGGATGCTTCCAAGCAATTGTTCAAAGAAGTATATGCGGCTATCCGAACCGGCAAGCAACCTGAAAATCCTACTTTCCCTACTTTTGCGGATGGTTTGCGCGAATTGATTCTTTGCGAAAGAATCCTGGAAAGCAATCAACAAGAAGCTTGGGTACAAGTATAAATCCTAGCTTTTTTTGCGATGGGAGCTATTGGGAGGATACTTTTCAATGCTTCAGTTTATTTTCAATAAGCTATAAGGAGAAGATTTTTTTGAGCCAATTAGCTACCATCGCAAAAATGCTAATCCTTTTTTACCAACTCTAATAAAAACAAAGCCAGGAGCCATGCTTGATCTAGGGTTTGTATCGGCGATTTTGGCCGAATCATCATTTGAAGAAGTCATTCGTTTTGCTGCTGCGCAGCATTTCAAATGCGTAGAAGTCATGTGCTGGCCCAAAGGAAAAGCCGAGCGACGGTATGCTGGGGTTACGCATATTGACGTTGATGCGCTCGACGAAAAAAGAATTGAGACCATCCAAGCGCTTTTATATGAAACTGGCATCTACATTTCCGGGCTGGGCTACTACCCCAATCCTTTGACTGGGGATGAAAATCAAGCAACCGTTTTTATCGACCACATAAAAAAAATCATTCGGGCTGCGGCACGCCTGAAAATTCCTGTAGTCAATACCTTTATTGGCCGCGATCCAGGATTGAACCAGGAAGACAATTTCAATCGTTTTCTAGAACGTTGGTCCAGCATCATTCAAACCGCCGAGGAGCATCAAATTAAAATCGGGATTGAAAACTGTCCAATGTATTTTACCCAAGACGAATGGCCTGGCGGAAAAAATTTGGCAACAACACCCGTCATCTGGGATCGCCTGTTTGAAGCTTTTCCCACCCCCTTGTTTGGACTAAATTATGACCCCTCCCACTTGATCTGGCAGATGATGGATCCCATTCAACCGATTTATCAATTCAAAGATCGACTGCACCATATCCACCTCAAGGACGCAAAACTTTACCCTGAAAAACTCAACCAGGTTGGCATTTTGGCGCATCCGCTGGAGTACCATTCCCCAAAACTACCAGGACTGGGCGATGTCAATTGGCGGCATTTTTTTGCTGCACTAACCGACGTCCGCTATCGAGGCCCTGTTTGCATCGAAGTAGAAGACAAAGCCTATGAAGGCAGTTTGGCCGACGTCAACGCCGCCATCCTGACCAGTAGGAATTACCTGCAACAATTTTTAGCTTAGCACCAACTCTAATTAAAAAAACCGACCAATGAAACTCGATCTTCGCATCCGTTTATCTGCCATGATGTTTTTTCAGTACGTCATCTGGGGCGCTTGGTTTGTTGCAATGGGCAAGTACCTAGGCGAGGCTTTACATGCCGATGCCAATCAAATTGGAGCGGCTTATGCCAATGCCTGGATGGGTGCTATAGTATCGCCATTTATTGTAGGGATACTGGGCGACCGTTATTTTAGCGCACAGAAATTATTGGGTATCATGCACCTTTTAGGCGCAGTGGTACTTTTTTGGCTCAGCCAAACCAATGATGCCAACCAAGTGGTATGGCTGATTTTGCTCAACTCGGTAATCTATATGTCTACGGTAGCACTGACCAATGCCATTGGTTTTGCCCATATCCCTGCTGATCAAACTTCAAACACGACGACCCGCATTGCTGCTCTGATCTGTTGGATTGTAGCGGGGCTGATCGTAGTTTTCGTTCCAAAAACTTGGATGGTTTGGGCATTGGCATTTGCGCTGGTAGTGGTTGCCAAATTGCTGACCATCCGCGAATCCAAAGATTTTCCTACGCTGCGGGTTTGGGGCACCATTGGCTGGGTAATGGTCAATTTAGTCATAGGATTAATGGAAATAGGGAGTACCAAGTATATTTTCCTTATTCCCGCTGCAGTTTCCGTATTCATGGGTTTGTTTAGTTTTTTCCTTCCAGCTACGCCTCCCCAACCCAACGCCGATACCAGCATTGCCAAAATATTGGGTCTAGATGCCTTGGTGATGCTGAAGGATCGTTCCTACCTGACTTTTTTCCTTGGCTCAATTTTGCTTTGTATCCCTTTGTCTTTTTATTATGGTTATACGGCTTTGTTTCTTTCCGAGGTAGGACTAACCCAAGTGGAGGCCAAAATGTCGGTAGGACAACTTTCTGAGATTGGCTTCATGATCCTACTTCCAATTTTTTTGAAGCGATGGGGAGTGAAAAACATCTTGATTTTCGGTATGATAGCTTGGATAGCCCGTTACACCTTGCTCAAGTACGGAGATTTGGACATGGTATGGATGCTATACGGTGCCATTATCCTGCATGGCATTTGTTACGATTTCTTTTTTGTAACTGGCCAAATCTATACGGATCAAAAAGCAGGAGGAAAAATGCGCGGCGCAGCCCAGGGCTTGTTTACCATTGCCACCTACGGCATTGGAATGACACTAGGATCAAGACTAAGCGGATTGATTGCCGGGAATTATTCCAAAAAAGTAGGAGATCACATACAATACGATTGGGCAAGCCTTTGGATGGTGCCCTTAATGATCGCTATTGTATTATTGGTAGCGTTTATTGTACTCTTTCGAGAGCAAAAAGAAAAAGCAATGGAGTAGCCCGTACGGGATTCGAACCCGTGTTACAGGAATGAAAATCCTGCGTCCTAACCCCTAGACGAACGGGCCTTAATCGAATGTCTGTTTGAAGTTCATCAAAATACTGAACGCTTTCGTTCAAGATGAATGACAAAACAGACCCTTTAACAAGCAAAAAAATCAAAACGTTCCAAAACTAAGTAGCCCGTACGGGATTCGAACCCGTGTTACAGGAATGAAAATCCTGCGTCCTAACCCCTAGACGAACGGGCCTCTTTAATTTGGGAATGCAAATATAGAAACATCAGCTTCTATTTTGCAAATAAGTAGCAAAAAAATTCTTCACTTTTCAAAAGCATGTTAACCAAAGGCTAAATTTCTAAAGAGCAGTACAAATATATAATCTTTCCACACAAGTAAAAAAGGTAAAAATCAAATAATTTTTACCTTTGCAGCGCCAAAAACAGGCGCCCAACCAGAGTTGACATGTTATAAAGGGTGGATTTGAATTTTAATTTACCCCTTGCTTAAAATTAGATTTCCCTGCATCGCTTGACGAAAGAGATTAGTTAGGAATGATGAAACTTAAATCATTGCGCTTACAAAATTAAAGTCAATACACACTCCTAACTTTTTTAAGTTAATAATTGTTATTTTTACACTAAGTATTTGCTCATCTATAAATCAAACTTACCCATGGCTAAACGAATAGCTATCAATGGATTCGGCCGCATCGGGAGAATTACCTTCCGCAACTTGTTGGAAATGGACGGCATTGAAGTTGTTGCCATCAATGACCTCACGGACAACCATACTTTGGCTCACCTACTCAAGTACGACTCTGTACAGGGTAGATTCAAGGGCGAAGTAAGCTCCGATGATCAATTCCTTTATGTCAATGGCAAAAAAATACACGCCATTGCGGAAAGAGACCCGACGAAATTGCCTTGGGGCGATTTAAACATTGACGTAGTTATTGAATCGACTGGTCGCTTCACCGACATCAAATCTGCAGGCGCTCACCTTGAAGCTGGTGCTAAAAAAGTGGTGATCTCTGCTCCTGCTAAAGGCGAAATGCCAACTGTCGTTTTGGGTGTAAACGACCATGTAATTGCTCCTGAGCACAACATTTACTCTAATGCGTCTTGTACTACCAACTGCCTTGCGCCGATGGTAAAAGTATTGGATGATGCTTTTGGCATCGAAATGGGCTTCATGACCACTGTTCATGCTTATACTGCCGACCAGCGTCTGCACGATGCTCCTCACGAAGACTTGCGTCGTGCTCGTGCAGCTGCATTGTCAATTGTTCCTACCAGCACTGGCGCAGCTAAGGCGGTAGGTTTGGTATTGCCGCACCTGAATGGCAAATTGAATGGCAACGCCATGCGTGTCCCCGTTCCAACGGGTTCCGTTACAGACTTTACGGCAATCGTAAAAAAATCTGCTACTGCTGCTGAGATCAATGCTGCTTTTAAAGCTGCTTCTGAAGCTGGTTTGAAAGGCATTTTGGAATACTGCGTAGATCCAATCGTGTCTGCTGATATCGTTGGCAGCAAGTACTCTTGTATCTTCGACACTGATTTGACCATGGCTCAAGGCAATATGGTTAAAGTAGTAGGTTGGTACGACAACGAAGCTGGTTATTCTGCTCGTTTGGCTGACTTAGCTAACCGCGTATAAATTTACTGTGGCTTAAAAGTCATCAGTAAATCGCAATAAAGACAACTCGAAACCACTTATTTAAAGACCTTCTGGATCTTCAAACACCGTGGTTTCGAGGTCTTACCTTCTTTTTTCTGCATAATTTGCCTAATCTTGGGCGTCTTTTTTTAGCTTGCCAAAACCGCCAATATGAACAATCTCAACTTTACCAATAAAAAAGTTTTGGTGCGGGTCGATTTCAATGTACCTCTAGACAAGAGTTACAACATCACCGACGACACCCGTATCGCTGCGGCGATTCCTACCATCAAGTACATTCTTGAACAAG
>JBBRGN010000186.1:0-9610 GCA_038240665.1 Chitinophagales bacterium
AAAACAAATTTTTTGGAAAACAATTTCCGTTTTCTATCTTTGTACCATACCTGATAGCTGTGTTCCCGCCTTTATTTTAAAACCACCTGCACCAATTCTAGGTTTTTTATTTCTAAACCCAAGAAGACCAAGGCTAATGAACTTGTCTTCAAAAAAACGATGCAGGATATGGGCATGTATTCCAACCACAAACTTACCATTAAAAGTTGGGCCGAAGAAGATCGTCCACGCGAAAAAATGTTGCTCAAAGGAAAAAAGGCGCTCAGCGATGCAGAATTGTTGGCCATTATCCTAGGATCGGGCAATAGGGAAACCAGCGCTCTAGGCTTGGCACAACAAATCCTACATTCCGTAGAAGGTGATTTGCACGCGCTTACCCGTAAAACCATTGCGGATCTGACCAAGTTCTCCGGCGTAGGGGACGCCAAAGCCATCGCCATTGTAGCTGCTCTGGAATTGGGTAGTCGGCGACAACTGCTGGATATCAAAAAAAAGCCACAAGTTCGCAGTAGTCAGGATGCCTTTGATGCTATTTCACCATTGATTCGCGACCTCCCTCATGAAGAATTTTGGATTCTGTTGATGGATCGCGCCAATCAGATCATTGGGCGGGAGCGGATTAGCATTGGCGGCGTATCAGGCACCTTGGTGGACGCCAAGATTATTTTTCGGAAAGCCTTGGAATACCAAGCCTGTGGCATCATTCTTTGCCACAATCACCCTTCCGGCAACCTCAAACCGAGCCCAGCCGATATCGACCTTACTCGCAAACTACGCAAAGCAGGCGACCTTGTTGATGTATTGGTGTTGGATCATTTAATCATCACGGAGGGAGGTTATTGCAGTTTTGCAGATGAGGGAGCGCTATAGCTGGGTTTGCTGAAAATAATTAATTTTGCCTTCGGTTTATCAACGAGCCTACTCTTTGAGTGGACTCGTTGATCTTATAAAATACTGGAAGCCATGTCATTGCTGCCCAAACCCTTACCGGAAAAACTATTGTTCCTGTTATTGCTGCTTGCATCGGTGATTCCATTGTGGCTGCACCCCTATTACCTTACCGGTGACGGGCCCTGTCATTTGTACAATGCCAAAATCGTGTATGATCTTTGGCAAGATCGGTATTACGAGTTCTACAATCCTTATTTTTATCTCCACCGTATTTTGGTACCCAACTGGTTTTCCCATTTTTGGTTGGGCTTATTTTTACAGGTGTTTTCACCCGGTGTAGCTGAAAAATTGTTGCTTACTGCATATGTTGTGCTGCTGCCCCTCAGCATCCGCTACGCCATTCGTCAAGTCAATCCGCAATCACAATACCTGGCTTTTTTGGCATTCCCTTTTATCTACAATCGCGTGTTTCAGATGGGATTTTACAATTTCTCTTTTGGCGTGGTGTTTTGTTTTTTCATCATTGGATATTGGTTGCGTTGGCGCAAGGAAATGACCAGCTGGCGAATGGTTTGTTGGGCTTTTTTGTGGCTTTTGGGGTATTTCTCCCATCCGGTAGGGCTTACTTATGCCATCGGTGGTTTGGGATCGTTCATCATTGTCGAGGGATTAACAGCATGTACGGTTTCCCGTCAACAATGGTCGACAACCTTCAATTCCATATTCCAGCAATTGCTCCAAATGGGACTTGCCTGTTTACCGGTGTTGATGCTGCTCGCTAATTTTTTATATTACCGTTACGCACCTGCTCAACCAAGTACCGACAGTTTTTTTCAGCTCCAAAAAGATTTTTTTGAGTTGAATGGAATGGTAGGCATCACGCATTCCGAAAAACCTTGGGCCACTAGTATGGCCATAGCGATGGGGGTGTTTTTGATTTACATCAGCGTATTGCGCATTCGCGAGCGCCGTTGGTCGGCTTTTGACGGTCTTTTCATTGCTGTCCTGATCACCTTATTGGCTTATTTCAAATCTCCTGGAGGCTTGGCTGGAGCGGGTATATTGAGTGTGCGTTTGCAGTTTTTCCCCTACCTCATGCTGTTGTTGTGGTTGGCAATCCCCTCGGTAAAAGCTTATTTTCGTTATTTTGTGATGGGTTTTGCCAGCCTGCTGACAATTGTATTGATTACACTGCGATTACCTGCCTACCAAAGACAGGCTGATGCGCTAGAAGAAATTATGTCGGTAGCACCCTACATCGAAGCACAAAAAACGGTATTGCCACTAAGTTATTCTTTCAATGGATTAACCCCTATGGGTAATTCCGTGACTGATGGCACTTGGTTATTTATCCACGCTTTTGATTATTTGGGCGCAGATAAACCCTTGATTCTGTTCCCCAATTACGAAGCAGGTACTTGGAATTTTCCCCTGCTTTGGCGCTGGGAAACACAAGGTTTTACGCAAATTGGGAACACTGAAATTGAACCACCCCAAGCCCGCTTTTTAGATTTCCCCCAACGTACCAAAGGAAAGGTGGACTATGTGCTCACCTGGTGCATGGACCAAGTAGGACAAGATAAACATCAAGATGTGATTGCGGTAAAAGACCAATTACAACAAGGATACGATCTGATATTTACTTCAAAAAACGATTTGGTGAAGTTGTATAAACGCCAAGCAAACAAATAGAGACCCATGATTACCTATCTCAAAGGCGATATAACGCTCAAAAACCCTACTTATCTGGAAGTTGAGGTGGCTGGCGTAGGCTATCAAGTACACATCAGCCTCCACACCTATGCGCAAATCGAAAAATTAGAGCGCATCAAAATATTGACCCATCTCAACATCAAGGAAGACAGCCATACTTTGTACGGTTTTGCGGATGAATCTGAGCGCTCGATGTTTCGGCATTTGATTTCCGTGTCGGGGATTGGCCCCACTACTGCACAGATCATGCTTTCTTCCCTCAACCCAGAAGAATTGCGCGCTGCCATCATTGGTGAACAAGAAAGCGCTTTCCGTCAAGTAAAAGGCGTAGGCCCCAAAACCGCAAAACGCCTGATTTTAGATTTGAAAGATAAATTGGTAAAAGAATCAGGCGAAGCGGCTTTAACATTTTCTTTAGGAAACAATACGATCAGGGAAGAGGCGTTATCTGCATTGGTAGCGTTGGGCTTTCAGCGTATTGCGGTTCAAAAAACCTTAAATGCGATCCTAAAAAACCAACCTGCCGTTGATGCTGTTGAGACGCTAATCAAATTGGCTTTACGAGAGCTGTCATCCTGAGTGATGAATTAAACGAGTCGCTGCTGGCGTTATTTAGTGCCAGTTTCCCTTGCTAATTCTTACTTGGTTGCATTGTTGCGCTAGTAAGTCGATTGGGTCAAAAACGAGATTTTTGACCTCAGTCAATACGCGTGCAATAACGCTAGTACTTGACGCATACCGCCACAGTTGTGCTCTTTTTGCGTGTTTTTGCGTCAAAAAAACCTTTACCCAAGAACTGGTTTGCTCAATTGTTCACCGAAATTAGTCTTAAGCCGAATTTGTCGTTTTCGTTGAGGGAAACCATGTGCCTCATGAAGACGGTTAAAGCGTAGTTTTTTTACCTATGAGGAAGATACTTTTACCATTCTGTCTGCTATCCGGAATTGTCATTACGTTGAGCGCCCTTGATGGCAGTTATCGACCCGATTTTTTGACGGCGACTCCATCTACTCCATTGCCAATAGATAGCACGAAGAAAAAATTACCGCTTGTTGCTGATCTTCGGTCAAGAAGATCAACCCCTATTTTGCCCCCTACAGTCCTTGATACCCTACCCAAGATCAAAGAGCGTTATGGTGATTTCATTACCGATCCAAAAAAGAACCCCTTTGACATCAAAGACCCCAAGAGCATCGAAAAAAATGTCGAGTACGATCCCCTCACCGATCGCTACATCGTTACCGAACGGATCGGCGAAGAGCTCTTTCGCCCGCCTACAACTCTGAGTTTTCAAGAATACTCCAACTATCGGCGCAAAGAAGATGAAGCCAACTATTTCAAGCAATTGGCTGGTGTAGGACAGAAAAAAGACAAAAATTTCTCGCTGGATCCACTATCCAAAGTGGACATCAAAAAAGACCTCATTGACCGGCTTTTTGGCGGAAACACGGTAAGTATTCAACCGCGTGGTAATGTCGATTTGACTTTTGGTAGCACCTACCAGCGCTTGGACAACCCCATTCTCCCCAAACGTGCCCAGCGCCAGTTCATTCCTGTTGACTTTAACATGAACATCAACATGAACGTACAGGGAAAAATTGGTGAAAAACTCAACTTGAACACCAATTTCAATACCGGTGCTACTTTTGATTTTGACAACCAGATCAAGCTTAATTACAACTCCAGCCAGTTTGGCGAAGACGATATCATCAAAAAAATTGAAGCGGGTAACGTGAGTTTACCCTTGCGCGGTACCTTGATCCAAGGTGGTCAAAGTCTTTTTGGTTTGAAAACCGAATTGCAGTTTGGCCATTTGACCCTTACTGCTATAGCCTCACAGCAACGTTCCCAGCGCCAAAATATCCAGATCCAAGGAGGTAGCCAAGTACAGACCTTTGAAGTACGCGCCGATCAATACGATGAAAACCGGCACTTTTTCCTTTCTCACTTCAACCGCCAAACTTTTGAACCAGCTTTGCAAAACCTTCCACAGGTACGTTCTTTGTTCAAGATCGAGAACATCGAAGTCTGGTTGACCAACGACCGCAACGAAGTAGAAAACGTACGCGATATCGTAGCATTGGCGGATTTAGGGGAAGGTACTACTGAATTATTGGTTAACCCAGCGGTGGTAAGAGCCACACCTGGAGCTGCTCCAAAAGACATCGACCGTAAGTTCACCCTTCCCTCTAATGAATCCAACGATCTATATGGCCGTTTGGAAGGCAACCCAGATGCCCGCAGAATTGAAAGAGCGGTTAGCGTACTGCAAAGTGAAGGTTTCCGCCAAACGCGCGATTTTGAAAAAGTAAGTGCTCGGCGTCTGAAGCCCTCTGAATTCTCAGTCAATGCGGAGTTGGGTTTCGTATCGCTTAATGTCAACGTACTTCCTGATCAAGTAATCGGGGTGGCTTATACTTACAGCTACAATGGCCGTACTTTCAAAGTGGGTGAACTTTCCAACAACTCCGAAATTACGCAAACGGCTAAGGCCTTTGGCAACACTACCCAACAACCTAAGGTGGATACCACGCTCAACGTGTTGTATGTAAAAATGCTAAAAAGTACCACGCAGCGTACCGACGTGCCTACTTGGAATTTGATGATGAAAAATATTTACTCCGTCGGCGCTTTCCAGGTAAACCCTACCGATTTCCGTTTGGACATCTACTACGACGACCCCGGTAAAGGCTACAAGCGGTTTTTACCTGAGTCCAACCTTTCGGGTGTACCCCTTTTACGGGTTTTCAATGCTGACGTACTCAACACCCAGGGCGACCCCCAGCCTGATGGTATCTTCGACTTTGTACCCGGGCTCACCATCAACACCCGAAACGGTCGCATCATGTTGCCGGTGTTGGAACCCTTTGGTAGCTCTTTGGCCAAAAAAATTGATAATCAGGTTTTCCGGGATAAATATACCTATCAACAGCTGTATGATTCTACCCTCTTCATAGCCCAAGAGTTTCAAGAAAAAAACCGTTATGTAATCAAGGGTACTTACAAGTCTTCGGTTTCGGCAGAGATCTCACTGGGCGCCTTCAACATTCCCCGCGGATCGGTAAGGGTAAGCGCCGGCGGACAGACTTTGATCGAAGGCCGAGATTTTGAAATTGATTACAACATTGGTCGGGTACGTATTCTCAACGATGCCATCTTGGCTTCCGGGGTACCAGTCAACGTATCTTTTGAAGACAATACCCTGTTTGGGTTTCAGCAAAAAAGTTTATTTGGTTTGCGCGCCGATTACAAAATCGACAAAAACTTCAACATCGGCGCTACGATGATGCGGCTTTTTGAACGCCCCTTTACCCAAAAAGTAAACATTGGCGACGACCCCATCAACAACAGCATCTATGGTGTTGATATGAACATCAACAAACCGGCGCCTTGGGTGACCAAGTTGATTGATGCCATACCCGGAATCTCTACCAAAGCGCCTTCCAGCATCAATTTCACAGGAGAAGCAGCGGCATTGCGCCCTGGCCACTCCCGCGCCATCAACCAAAACCGCGCTGATAAAGGCGGGGTGGTCTATATCGATGACTTTGAAGGTACTTCTAATAGTTTTGACCTCCGCCAACCAGTGGCCAACTGGTACCTGGCCAGCGTACCTCAAAACCAGACTGACGTGGGTTTGTTCCCTGAATCTAAATTGGTTGACAGCTTGGATTATGGGGTCAACCGTGCCAAACTGAGCTGGTACCGCATTGATCAAACCGTACGGAACACCGTCGATACTAAAAATCCTTACACCAGCTTGGTGCCACAAATCGAAGTGTTCCCCAACGTACAATTACAGCCACAAGATTTGCCCAATATTCCAACCTTTGACTTGAGCTATAACCCGATGGCGCGCGGGCCTTACAACTTTGACCGCCCACAAGGTACGGCCTTTAGTAAGGGAGTCCGTGCTGAAGGTGACTCCGTACGTTTGTTGAACCCCGAAGAACGCTGGGGCGGAATCATGCGCGCCCTCACCACCAATGACTTCCAAGCGGCCAACATCGAATTCTTGGAATTTTGGATGCTTAGCCCGTTTTTGGATCCTAACGACCCGACTAAACCTGTAGAAAACTGGCAGGAAAAACAGGGCACGATGTACGTGAACCTGGGTAACGTATCTGAAGACATCCTCCGCGACGGCCGCAAATTTTTTGAAAATGGCTTAAAATCTACCTTTAACCCCAACCGCCGTACCACGCAAACCAAATGGTCAAAAATTCCGAACGGCCAACAAATCGTTAACGCTTTTGACAACGACACCTTGTCGCGGCGTCAGCAAGATGTCGGTTTAGATGGTTTAAACGACATCGAAGAAGCGAGCCATTTCTCGAAGTATCTCAATGAAATTAGAGCGGTGAACCCTAAAGTTGCTACGGCACTTAGCAAAGATCCATCTGGCGATAACTTCCGCTTTTTTACCGACCCTTCCTTTCCCGCTGATGCCAGCTTGATTCAGCGCTATCGGGACTTCAACAACCCTGAAGGGAATTCGCGCACCAACACCAATCGAAATGCACTTTCCGCGGCCACAAACCTTCCAGATGCTGAAGATTTGAACTTCGACAACACAATGAACGAATCGGAATCTTATTTTCAATACAAAGTAAATATTCGTGCCAATCCCAATAACCCAAGGGAAATTGCGGGAGGATCAAATGAATACATCACCGATAAACTAGAAGACCCGAACAGTCACCGCATTTGGTACCGCTTCCGCATTCCGCTGAAAAACAACCCCAATGCGACCAACGTGGGGGGGATTCGCGATTTTCGCTCCATCCGTTTTATACGGATGTTTTTGAAAGGCTTCCGCAATCCAGTAACCATGCGTTTTGCGCGTTTGGAATTGGTGCGCAACCAATGGCGGCGTTATACCCAAAACTTCCTAGAACCTGCCGACTCCCTTAAATGTCGTGATGCTGGAACTACCATCGACGTGGATGCTGTAAACGTGGAAGAAAACAGCAAACGTTCTCCCTTCAATTATGTACTGCCTTTGGGTATTCAGCGGGAAAGAGCGCTGGGGGTATTCAATACCTTGCAAAACGAACAATCGCTGACCGTCAACATTAAAAACCTTTGCGATGGCGATTCTCGCTCGGTTTTCAAAAACATCAACCTTGATTTGCGCGTCTACGAGCGTTTCAAAATGTTTGTTCACGCGGAAACCAAAGACCGCAATGTCAAACCAGGAGATTTAAGCATTTTCGTGCGTTTAGGTAGTGACTTTAAAAACAACTATTACGAATACGAAATCCCCTTGTACATGTCAGACACCACCGGCTTACCCGCCAACAAGGTGCTTGATGAATATAAAAAAGAAGTTTGGCGACCCGAAAACGAATTCGATTTCCCGCTCGACTTATTGCGTAAGGTCAAAATCAAACGCGACTCGCTTGGTAAATCTAGGGTTGATGAATATGTCGAAAAGATCCCCTCTGATGTAAACCCCGCTTTAATCCGCAATGTAAAAGTAAGGGGTAACCCCAACTTAGGTTTGGCCAAAATTGCCATGATCGGGGTGCGTAACGTAAGAGGCGGTAATGATGATCTGATCAACACCATCGTTTGGGTAAACGAAATGCGTTTGACCGGTCTGGACGAACGCGGCGGTGTGGCCGCATTGGGTAGGATGGACATACAATTGGCCGATTTTGGAACGCTAACTGTTTCTGGAAATTACAGTTCCATAGGTTTTGGCGCCATTGATAAAAAAGTAGCGCAACGAAGTCGACAGGATGTGAGTGGATATGATTTTGCCGCTAACCTGGAATTAGGCAAGTTTTTGCCAAAAAAATTGGGACTCAGGGTGCCGTTTTATGCCCAATACTCCCGGATCATCAAATCGCCAGAGTATGACCCCTACGACCTAGATATTAAGTTCAAGGAAAAAGTACGCAACATCCAAGATCCTCTAGCGCGCGACTCGGTAAAAACCAATGCCCAGGATGTAACCACCATCCGCACCATGACTTTTGCCAACGTGCGCAAGGAGCGCGCGGCAAGCAATACCAAACCTACGCCGCTGGATATTTCCAATTTTGCGTTTAGCTACTCGCTCACCGAGCAAAGTAGACGCGACCCCATCATCGAATCGGACAACAACCGCCGCACCAACGGAGGTTTGAATTACGGTTATTCCAATTCGCCCAAGTACTTTGAACCCTTCAAAAGTTTAAAAGGTAAATGGCTAAAACCCATTTCAGAACTCAACCTGAATTTCATCCCCAACTCCATTACATTCAGTACTTTACTAGATCGAACCTTCCAGCAAACCCGTTATCGATTTACGGGTTTGGACAGCCGATTTAGCACTTTTTACAACAAGCGCTTTACCTGGGATCGCAATTACAACGTACAGTGGGACATCACGAAGGGCATTAAAATCAATTTTACGGCCAGCAATTTTTCCGTTATTGATGAACCCAATGAATTCAAAGTGGCCAGTAATCCTGAAATCAAAGACATTGCCAAATACCGCCGCGATAGTATTTGGAGCAACATCAAACGCCTGGGGCGTACCAAAAACTACAAACACGAATTTACGGTCAACTATACATTGCCTACCAAGTCGATTCCGTTGTTGGAATGGATTCAGGCACGGGGTCAATATCGAGGCAGTTATGCTTGGACGGCAGCAGCGCTGAACACTGATAGTTTGGGTAATACCATTCAAAACGCGCAAGGTATTCAGGGCAACGTCGACTTCAATTTTGACCAGATTTATTCCAAAGTACCTTATTTGCGACAAATTGACATGGGGCGTCCTGCTCCTGCTGAGCGCCCAAAAGGAAACAACAAGACCGGAAAAAGCAAAGACAAACCCGCTGGGGTGCTGGGGCTAGAAGATACCAGTCAAAAACCAACCAAGAAAGAAAAGAGTAAAGATGACGGTGAGGAACGCGTGCCTAGTTTTGCTGAGCGTGCTTTGATCCGTCCATTCTTGTTGCTGCGCAAAGCACGTTTCAATTATACGGAACAAAAAACGACCGTACTACCT
>JBBRGN010000187.1:0-9554 GCA_038240665.1 Chitinophagales bacterium
TGTCAAAACCATAAGCCCAGTCAAATCCAAGGATACCAAACATGGGTAGGAAAACCCGGAAACCAAAACCTGCCGAACGCTTGAGTTCGAAGGGGTTCCAGTCGCCAATTTTGCTCCAAGCGTTGATGCCCTGTACAAACGTATGCATATAGATGGTTGAGCTTGGGTTAAGCGACAAAGGATAACGCAATTCCATGGTAAACTTACTGAATATCGGAGCAGGCGAGGTTTGTCCGTTGCTGAGTACGCCATTTGGCGCTAGGTCAGTGGTTTGGTAACCCCTTGAGGAGATGATATCAAAACCTTGGAAACCTACTTGCTGGTTGTTGATACCCGCGCCCCCCACCTGATAGCGTTCGAAGGGAACAACACCAATGTTGCTGTTGAAAGCGCCAAGAACGCCAATCTTCGCTGAAGTTTTAAGCACCAGTTTTCCAGTAATGGTGGTGTACCAATCGGCATCAAATCGGAATTTGTAGTATTCCAAAAACTTGAATTTTTCCTGTGGCGTAGATTCAGAGTAATCCTTACCGCGATTAAATAAGAGGGAATAAGGCGGAGTGACTTGCATCGTCAAGGATATATTGGATCCTTCGCGTGGATAGGTCGGTTCGTTGACCGTAGAACGGGCAATAACCTGTTTGATGTTGAAGTTGACAAATCGACCTTGACTTACCGTACTTCCGTTTTCCAAGCGGAAAACGCCCGGCCAGTTGTTCAAGGACAAGACCTGATAGTTGAGCGAGGTACTGGACACAAAGTTATCATCCGGCCATTTGAGGCGACGGCCTAAGTTAGCCGACACGTTGATGATGTTGAAACGCTGATTGGCAACGCTGGCTCCATAAACGTTAGGAGAGTAACCAATACGGTTGTAAAAACCGCTCAAACTGAAGGAGTTCGGTTTGCGACCACCCAACCAGGGTTCGGTAAAGGAAGTCGAGTAGTTTTGGAAATAACCATTGGACTGTGCCCGCAAAGAAAGGCGTTGGCCATCGCCCATTGGCAGTGGTCGCCAAGCTCCTTTGTTGAGCATGTTGCGTACCGAAAAGTTATTGAAACTTACACCAAGTGTACCGATAACCCGGTTGATACCTCCCCAACCAGCAGAAAGTTCCAACTGGTCAGAAGGTTTCTCTTCTACGGTGTATTCAATGTCTACGGTGCCTCGTTCAGGGTTAACCGGCGTATTGATACCAAATTTTTCAGGGTTAAAATAACCAAGGTTGACGATTTGGCGTTGAGAACGGATGATGTCAGTACGGCTGAATTTCTCGCCGGGCAACGTACGCAATTCCCGGCGAATTACGTGTTCGTTGGTGCGCTCGTTGCCTTTGATGACCACCTTGTCAATAGTAGCCTGCGGGCCTTCATAGATGCGCAGTTCCAAGTCGATGGAATCACCTACAATGGCCACTTCTGTAGGGTCTACGTTGAAAAACAAGTAGCCATTGTCCATGTACAGGGTACTTACATCGCGTCCTTCCTGGCTAAATCGCAAGCGGTTATCCAACAATTCCTGGTTGTAAATTTCCCCTTTTTTGATCCCTAAAACCTGATCAAGGGTTTTGGCATCGTAAATCGAGTTTCCTTTCCAAGAGATGTTGCGGAAATAGTATTGATTGCCTTCGTTGACTTTAATTGCGATGTGGAGTAAACCATCGGAATCGCGCCACAAACTGTCACCTAGAACTCGAGCATCGCGGTAACCAACGGTGTTGAAATATTTTACAATCTCCAGTTTGTCCTTGTCGTAAAGATCCTGGACAAATTTCGAACCAGCCAGCAAACGCTTCTTTTCCTTGGTTTTGCTCATTTTTTTGAGCAATTTCTTATCTTCTACATGGGTATTGCCGACGATGTCAATGTCTTTGATTTTGACTTTTTTGCCGACACTTACATTAAAGTTCAGTTTGACGGAGTTGATGCGGCTGGAGTCGCGGATCTCGGTTACATACACTTTAGCATCCAACAGACCCTTTTTGATAAAGTATTTTTCAATGCCTTTTGCAGCATTGACCTTTACGTTTTCCGTAACGATACCGCCTTTGGCTACGTGCTGGTTGACGATGTCGTTCAGTTTTTCATGCTGACTTTTAGGTACGCCAGTATAATTATACACTGATAAACGAGGACGTTCTTGAACCTGAATTTCAAGGAAGACGACGTCGCCGATCGTTTTTTCTTTGATGATCTTGATGTTGGTAAAAAGTCGGAGATTCATCAAGGCTTTAATGGCGCGGGGAACTTCTGGGCCGGGGAGCCGTACTTTTGCTCCTACTTTCAATCCAGAAATACTGGCGATGGCGTTCGGGTCGCTGTATTTCGCGCCAATTACTTTTACCCCACCGATTTCAAAATCTTTAGGTGTACCATAATCAACAACGGAAAGACTATCCATTTGCTGAGCACTGGCATTGGGGTGAATGCATAGAAATGCCGCGAAAAAAACCACCAAGGAGACAGAAGTCACTTTAGGGAAAAACGTAAATAATTTTTGCATAAGACTCCAAGTATACCGCATCATCAGGTTCTTCTTTTCATCAATAAAATCCCTAGTTTAAAAATTAGGGTTGATGTCTGATTAGCAAGGATTTAGCGATTTGTGAATTATCTTTTCCTATTAATCGGAGGCGAAAGTACAGCATTATTGCCAGATTGACCGTATTCGCCCAGCGAATTATCCTGTTAAACAATCGATTGGATACCGGGAAGACAAAAAATCCTCCTCGGTTTCTGCCAATTTGTAAAACTCAATTATAGAGTAAACTAAAGCTAGGGAGGTTGTATTAACCAAACTGTACCAGCTGAATTTTATTACACTTTGGACAGCAAGGCCTGTGCTGCTCCTCGGCCACTGCGCATAGCAGCATCTAAAGATCCATTCAATAAATGGTCGCCTGCCAAAAAGATCGAATCGCTGAGTTGGTATTGAGTGTAGTCCACTTCATAACGCAGTTCTTCTACCACGGGTAATGATTTAGGAATGCGATAAGTTGCCAAATGTGTCAATTGCAACTGTGGCAGCTTGACCAAACGCCTTATTTCAGCAGCGATTATTGCTGGATCAAGAGTGTCAAACGCATATTTAGCTTTCAAGGTTACTGAGAGGAGCGATAGACCGGCAGGAGCATAATCCGTCGACAAATCGGAAGGGATACAAAAACTGTTGATGGGGCTTTCTGCATCAGCTACCAAAGCAATTGCAGGCTCCTTTAGTATCGTTTGTTGAGCGGCAAAATACAGGTTACATGTGGAGGTATAGGCAATGGCTTGATTTTGTAAATTGGGCAACAGACCAGTGGGATCGGTAGCGATGATGACTTTTTTAAAGGGTAATATTTCGCCTGAAGTCAAGTAGATTTGCTGATTTTCAATCCGTTCTACACGGGCGTTGAAACGGAATTGAGAACGGGAAAGGCCAGCTTGCAATTGTTGTGGAATGGCTTCCATTCCTTTTGCAGGTAAGGTGCCTTTGCTTTTGCTAAAGGTTTGAAAAACAAACCGGAACATACTGGCGGGCGTAAGTAACGCGTTTTCCAAAAAAATACCACCAAAAAAAGGTTTGAAAAATTGTCGGATGATCCGATCGCTAAATCCCCATTCTTTTTGGAGATAATCCAGTGTGCTAACATGGTTGTGGTCAAAATTTTTTGAAGGAGATAAACGCTTGAGCTGTTGGGTCAATTGCCACATCTTGATTTTGTCGAGCAAGGAACCAACTGGGGAGAACACCATGCGCCAAACTTGAGCAGGATCACGCAAAGGATCAGCAATTAAAAAAGAGCGTCCATCAGCAAAAATACGCGCGCCAGTTTGAAAAGATCGGAGATCAAGCGCTGCAAAATCAAGGTATTCCTGGGCTTCAGCATAGCCAGTCAACAATACCTGAAAACCGCGATCTAGTTTAAAACCATCTTTTACATCGGTTTTTACCCGCCCACCTACTCGGTCGCTGGCTTCTAGAATTAAAGGCGAACCACCTGCCGCTTCGATGTGTTTAGCGGCCACTAAGCCTGCTAATCCTGCCCCAATGATGATAATGTCTTGATCCATGTTGGTTTTGTATTAAAAGCGGAGATTATTTTGGTGTTTTGTGGTCAGCTTTTTCCTAAGCCAGGTATTCCTTAGTGATCTTAGCCAACAAGCAATATTAAGCGAATGTTTGGGTATTTGGACGATTTTAGGTTTCAATCATTCTAAAAATTGGATATCAATGATCATCATAATTTTCACTCGCCTTCTTAAGAATGATTTCTTATCTTTTTGGCAAAAAAAACCATGCATCGTTTTTTCACCACTTTAGTTTGTAGTTGTCTGCTGGGAATTGGGTTGTTTGGACAAGATAAGTCTACCTCAATCGCCGACAAGGTTAAAAATTTCATCTCTCATCCTGGATACTTTCATTTTTATTGGGATGAAAAAGAAGGAAAAATCTGGCTTGAATTGGATAAGCTGGATATAGAAGTGCTTTATGTAAATGGAATGACTGCTGGGGTGGGCTCCAACGACATTGGATTGGATCGCAATCAATTGGGCAGCGAGCGGATCGTCAAATTTGTTCGGGTAGGGCCGAAAATTTTGATGCAACAGCCCAACTATGATTACCGCGCGGTCAGCGACAACAAGGACGAACGTCAATCAGTAGCGGAAGCTTTTGCGACTTCTGTTTTATGGGGTTTCCGCGTGGAAGCGGAGGAAAACGGCAAGGTGTTGATTGATTTCACGCCTTTCTTGCTGCGCGATGCCCATGGCGTTGCCAATCGTTTGCGCATGGCGCGCCAAGGCAGTTATGCGCCTGATGCTTCTCGTTCCGCCATTTTTATGGAGCGGACGAAGAATTTTCCAAAAAACAGCGAGTTTGAGGCGACGGTAACTTTCGCCGGCGAACCGCAAGGCGAGTACATCCGCGCGGTGGCCCCTACTCCCGACGCTGTAACGGTGAGAATGCACCACTCTTTGGTTGAACTTCCTGATAATCAATACAAAGCCCGCGTTTTTGATCCGCGTGCTGGTTATTTTGTAATGGCGTACAAGGATTACGCAACGCCCTTTGAAACCCAATTGGTACAGCGTTTGATTACCCGGCATCGTTTGCAGAAAAAAGATCCTCGTGCCGCCATCAGTGATCCAGTAGAACCTATTATCTATTACTTGGATCGTGGCGCTCCAGAACCCATTCGTTCTGCCTTGATCGAAGGCGCTTCATGGTGGAACCAAGCTTTTGAAGCCGCCGGTTATCGCAATGCTTTTCAAGTTAAGGTATTGCCGCCTGATGCCGACCCGATGGATGTGCGTTACAATGTCATCAACTGGGTGCACCGCGCCACACGGGGTTGGTCTTATGGAAGTTCGGTAGTTGATCCTCGTACCGGAGAGATTATTAAAGGACATGTGTTGCTGGGCTCATTGCGCGATCGGCAAGATTTTTTGATCGCCCAAGGTTTGGTAACCGCTTACGAGAATGGTACTACTGCCGACCCCCGACTCAAGGAAATGGCCTTGGCGCGTTTGCGGCAGTTGTCGGCGCACGAGGTCGGTCATACCCTTGGTTTGGCGCACAATTATGTAGCAAGTTCCATCAACCGTTCTTCGGTGATGGATTATCCTCACCCCAATATTACACTCGACGCCAAGGGAGAAATGGATTTTTCGAAAGCTTATGAAGTTGGCATTGGCACTTGGGACAAACGCGCCATTATGTATGGTTACCAAGATTTTCCTGCCGATGTAGATGAAAAAACGGGTTTGAACAAAATCATTGCCGAAAACCTGAAAATGGGGCAATTGTTCCTTTCGGATAGCGATGCCCGTCCGGCTTACAGTGCACACCCCAACAACCACTTATGGGATGGCGGTAGCTCCTCTATTGATGAACTGCGCCGGATGAACAAGGTACGAGAAGTGGCGATGCAAAAATTTAGCGAAAAAAACATTCCAGTAGGTGCGCCAATGGGAATGTTGGAGAGCGTGTTGGTACCATTATACTTGATGCAACGGTATCAGGTGGAAGCCGTTTCCAAAATAGTGGGCGGAGTAAATTACACTTATGCAGTTCGCGGCGATGGGCAACCTACCAACGAAATGGTGTCTGACACCCTACAACGTCAGGCGTTAACGGCACTTCTGGAAACGATAGAACCTACTTATCTGGCGATACCAGAACGAATCATCCAATTGATTCCACCGCCGCCGGAAGGCTATTCTCGCGATCGGGAAATGTTTAAGATCAATACTGGATTAACCTTTGATCCCATCGGCGCTGCGGAAAGTGTAACGAATAATACCCTGAGTTTTTTGCTCAATCCTCAGCGGCTTGCGCGCGTGATCGAGCAACATGCCCGCGATCCCAAGCGCCTGAGCATTGGACAATTATTGGATCGGATTTTTGTGGGTATTCATCAAAAAACCGGAACCAATGAATTTCATCGGGAGTTGAGTCGGATGGTTGAAAAAGTAGCACTGCAAAAACTGTTGGAATTGGCAGGTGATCGCCGCATCATGCAACAGGTTTCAGCAGCAGCCTTGCAAAAAGTAGTGCAATTGAAAAACGAATACAGCGCTCAGCGGGGAGGTGTAGGGAACCTCATCAATAGCGTGGATCTCAAAGCGCATTCTCGTTATTGTTTGCAGCAGATTGAGCAATTTTTGGCGCAGCCGGCTAGCTATAAAGTACCGGAATTGCCAGCTTTGCCCGATGGTTCACCAATTGGGTGTGGGTTGGATTACTAGCGTTTTAGTAGGAGCTTTGGTTTATTCCTCGAAATCAAAGCTCCTATCCATTCTCAATGGCATTTAATTCCTGCTCTAAAAATACTTGAAGCGGACAAATCCGTATCCCATCGCTTCTCGAAATAATACCCTGATTTTCCCCAGGTATGATGACATATTTGTAATCAGGTTTCAAATCTTCAATACACTGATGAAAGCCTTTTGAAATCACCGGAGTATTGGTTGTCTTGATTTCAATACAACAAGTTTTGCCTTGTGGAGAGATGAGGTACAAATCAGATTCAGCTCCGGTATGAGTGCGATAGTAGAAATATTGCCAACGGAGCATCGTTACAAGTCGGATTTGCTCGATTACATATCCTTCCCAAGAAGCGCCCAAGAGCGTATTTTCCAATAATTTAGTTTGCTCTGTAATGCCATGTAAGCGGTGTAATAAACCTGAATCTCGATAATACAATTTTGGGGATTTAACCAAACGTTTTCCAATGTTGACAAACCAAGGTTGCAAACGGTTAATCCAAAAGGAGCCTTGCAATAGATCAAAATAGCGGTTTACAGTCAAAGTGGCTATGCCCAGCGACCTCGCCAGGCTACTTACATTCAGGATTTGTCCGTGAAAATGACTAGCCATCAACATAAAGCGGCGCATATTTTCTGAGGCAATGTCTTGTTTTAATAAAATCTGTAAATCGCGTTCTACAAATGACCGAAAATATTGATCCAGCCAGCGGTTAGAGGTTTCCACATCCGGAGCCAGCGTTGCCAATGGAAAACCGCCTCTAAACCAATGTTCTCGCATAGCGATCCCCCCAGACTCAACTTCAGCTAGATTGAGCGGTGATAACTCATGGAAAGCAATGCGGCCTGACAAACTTTCGGATGCTCCACGAATCAGGTCAAGAGAAGAAGAACCCAGTAGGATAAAACGGCCAGCAATGCGATTTTTATCAATTACCGAGCGCAGTAATGGAAAGAGATTAGACATCAACTGGATCTCATCGATGACGATACAATGGTTTTCATTTGCTCTAAAAAATGTCTCTGGATCTTGCAGCTTATATAAGTCACTTGCGGATTCTAGATCCAAATAAATGGCTGGTTTTCCAGTTTGATGCATGAGCATTTTCGCCAGTGTGGTTTTACCCGACTGCCGCGGCCCAATGATGGCTAGGGCCGGAAAATAATTTAGATCTTTGAGGATCTCAATTTCTAAATTTCGCTTGATCATGTCCCAAAAATAAGAAGCATCCTTGAAAATTGCAACATGTATGTTGCAATTTTCAAGGATGCTTCTTATTTTAACACCTTATTTGTCTTTTACACAGCGAAATCCTGTATGTTCCAATCCGGTATCTGGACTTGTTTTCATTCGCGCTGCTACCCGATAGCCTGAACAATATCTTTCATTGCAGAGGAAAGACCCGCCGCGCACCACCTTTTTGGGTGTACTGCTTTCATCGGGGTCAAAACTATCACTGGGGCCTTGGGGGTTTTGAGCCAAGCTTTTGCCTTGCTCATAATAGTCGGGGCGGTACCAATCAGCGCACCATTCCCATACATTTCCGGCCATATCGTAAAGACCAAAAGCATTGGGAGGAAAAGATTTTACTGGTGCTAGGCGCAGAAAACCATCTTCGTTTTCTTGCAGTACTGGGAAATTACCTTGAAAAAAATTGGCATTTTTGGTAGTGATCGCCGTGTTCCCCCAGGGATAAACGGCCGTGTTTTTCCCGCCTCGACTAGCGTATTCCCATTCGGCTTCGGAAGGCAATCGCCGCCCGGCCCACTTACAATAGGCGATGGCATCGTACCAACAAACATGTACCACTGGAGCATCCTCTTTTCCGTCAATATTACTGGCCGGCCCTTGCGGATGCTGCCAATTCGCGCCTTTGACCACTTGCCACCAGTCTGCTGGCGTAAGTGTATGGAGATCTCCGCTTGTAGGGGCATGGTATACCAATGAAAAAGGCGCTAATTCCTCTGCTGATGGGAGGGGTGTTCCGGGTGGAATTTGTTTTTTAAGTTCTTCCAAGTCGATGATGCTTTCCGCTACTGTCACATAACCCGTAGCGGATACAAAACGCTTGAATTGTACATTGGTGACTTCGGTGGCATCCATCCAGAAATCTTTGACTTTCACCTCGTGTTTGGGAAATTCATCGGGTCTGGCTTGGTCGTTATCGCCGCCCATACTAAAGGCACCGCCTTTGATGGAAACCATTCCTTCATGGCTGTTGGCCATAGTTAGACCTGGTTGTATGCGATCAATAGCGGCTAGGTATTCCTTAGCGAGGTAGTCGGTTTGCGCTCCATAAGGCGTTTCGCCGGTATAACATTGAACCGTTGCTTCGGAGAGCGTTATCTTTTTGGGAGCAGGTTGGCAGCTCCAGAAGAATAGAAAGAGGGAAAAAATAGTATAGCGCATGTTCCAGAATCTATTGTTGAATGACTTCTAAGACTCCAATCGCTCAATCAAGCGTGCAGTAATCCCCAAAAAATCCATCTCTGTAATGATGCCTACTAGTTCATCATTTTGTACCACGGGCAAACAGCCAATCTGTTGATCGCGCATGGTTTGTACAGCTTCCAAGATGGTAGCGGTGGGAGAAATTGTAATGGGATCGGCAATCATCACGTCTTTTACCAGCAATTGTTGGGGTTCATTTAAGGGACTTTGACGTGCAAAATGCCGCAGTAACAAGCGTGAAGTCAATATTCCCAACAAACGGCCTTTTACATCTTCTACTGGAGTGTAACGGATTTTTTTCCAATCCATCAATTGGGCGACCAGTTCGATGGGGTCATCGGGATGGACGGTA
>JBBRGN010000188.1:0-9534 GCA_038240665.1 Chitinophagales bacterium
ATAATACAAGGGCACTTTGATGCTACGGGTCATTTTTTCTTTGGTTGGGTTGTACAGCATCAAAAAACCTTTCTGCGACAAACGGGGATCGACGTGGATGAAGCCATCCCAATCCCGGCCATCAGCTCGGCGAAGTTGTATCATATCGGCATTGAGGATATCGCGGTAGTTTTTGTACCAATTGACCGTTTTTGCCACCAATTGGCGGGTCGCTTCGGTATCATAGAGCCTAGGGCCCCGGTAACAGGCCTGTACGCCCGCTCCGTAATATTGCACCATCAATTGCTCGTAATCATTCAAATGTTCGCTCAGCGGTTCCAGTACCGATTCTGGACCGCCGCCGTGGTAGCGGGTAAGCGGTACAAAACCCCAGCTCATGGAACCCGTTTTTTCTACTGTCCCATCATGGATGTTTTGGCGATTGAGGATGCGTTGCTGGGCGCGCGACAAAGAGAAATTGACCTCGCGGTAGCCAATGGCGATTTTATGGGTTCCATCCAAAAAATACCAGTCTGGCGCATTGATGTAGACGCCGTGCTCGTTGAGCCAGTGGTAAAGGCCTTTTTGGATTTCCATTTGTTGCCATTGCGAATCATCGAGTCCAAGATGCCCGGGGTGCGTAGTCGAGGCACAAACATCGCCGGGGTAAGGGCCATCGTTTTCCCAAATATCAAAACCAGTTTGGGCAAAAAAACGCTGGATCTTATCGCGAAAAGCCAGTCCCCATTTGCTACCAAAACAAGGCGCGTTGCCAAAAAAAGCGCCGCCAGGCTTTCCGGTTTTGGCATCTACTACATCGTCTTCGTCGCTGATTCTGCGGCTGCTGAACAAGGCATATCCCCCCAATAAAACCCCCTTGCTATGGGCATAATCGGCCAATTCTTTCCAACGCCGGATATTGGCAGCTGCGGTGTCTTCCATCTCCAAGTGACTGCCAAAACTCATGATGACCGCTTCGTATCCGGTAGCTACACATTGATCAATACAACTGCGCACTTCTTGGTCGTTTTTGCTAACCAGGTGCATGAAAATCGGGTTCTGGGTCGTCCAGGGTGCAACGGTGCGGTACATTTTGCGCAATATCAAGCCGCGTCGTTGACGATCGTAACTGTCCATCAAGAGTTCGTGGGTGCGTACCGACTTAAACGTTTCTCCGGGCTGGAGGACGATACCGGGCGCTTTGTCGGGATAAACTTCTAAAAGACAGGGCGTCTGGTAATCGTAATTGACCTGCGAGGTGTATACGGAATCGGTTTTCCAATGCGTGGTTTGGTCACTGATGTCATAACGCATGGCGTTGTTAAAGGCGTAATTGGTTTCTACATAGATCCCATGCTGTTTTTTCATGACCTCGGGTCGACCAACAACGGCGCTTTCTTCTTCCACCAAGGCCAGTATTTCATTCACTACGCGGTCGATTTTAATGCCTTTTGCTCCTTGATTTTTGATGGAGACCCATTTCACCATCAAGGGTAAACCGTCGTACAATTCATAATGCACGCTTACTTCCAGGCCTTTGAGTTCTGCTACTTGCGCCTGGTATTTGAACGTGAGTGCTTTACCTTTGGGCTGATTTTTATTTTGGGTCCAGGTTGTGGATTTCCACTGAATAAAAGGCTGAATTTCGGATACAGAATGGCTTGAATAAATGAAATCACTTGCTCCCACAGTCAATTGATCCAACCATTCTGGTAATAAATAGGCATTTTCTTTTTGTCCGATGAGGCCACCCACTTGGTATTTTTTGCCATTAAGGGTAATGCTGGCTTCTGGTTTTACTGCGCGCAGCAATTGCTGGCCATTGGAAAGGTTTTTGTAATCGATAGAAGCCACATTGGGTTGAATTCGAAAAACCCTTTTTACCAAGCCATTGTAGAGGATGATGTTTTTCCCTTCTTCAATGACCTCGGCTTTTTGAACGATTGGGGTTACCAACCAATCTTTCGTCGTTAATTGGTCATGCCGGGCAATTGGAAGCGTTTTTTGCTGCGCTTTCAATGTACCTAAAGTAAAAAAAATCAGCAGTAAGCTTAGGTGTTTCATGAGTGTAGCGTTGACTATTGTTTCTTCAGTAACTCGAGGTAACAATTGGGTACATGGATGTTTTGGTGGATCAAATTTGGGGTAGCCTGCTCCAAATCGATGGCGTAGGTTTTTTTAGGCGCAAGGGCCATTTCGGGCAATGCTTTTTTGTACATTACCTGCGGGATATTGGTAAAAACGCCCATTTTTACCGCCTTACCAAAACGGTTGTAATATTTCAAAAGCAGTTTATTGGTTCCTTTCACCAAAGGCAGCAGCACGGTACTTTGCAAGGTAGAATCCTTGTTGGGGTTGTTGATGATGTAGAGTTCTTGGCCATTTAAAAAAACCGCCAAGCCATCGTTGGTGGGTACGCGAATGAGGATTTGTGAAGGTGCTGTTGCCATAATGTCCTGTAACCAAAACCAGCCTTCGCTCAGCTTGGCAGCTTGGCGGTAGGTTTTGTTGAGCGCCCAATCTTCTTGAACGACCCAGTTTTTACTGCCCCATTTTTCTTTGATGTCGAGCTTATTGATGCGGCTATTGAGGTCGTGGATGCTGCCCGCAAAGCTGCCGATGATGGCTGCTTTCCCCCAGGTTAGGTCGCTTTTTTCCAGGTTGACCGCCACCCCGGTGGCAAAATCAATGGGTGTTTTTTTGCCATCCATGGTCAACATGATTTTTTGCCCCTTTTCTTCATCACTGTAATAAATCGTGGGTTGCACATTGGTGGTGGTGGCAGCTCGAATGTTCCATGCCTCTTTCACCAAACTTCGGTAGGAGGAATAATAATCAATGCCTGAAAAACTAAAATGCCGTTGTGCGTTGCCACTGGTCAGCCGCAACCCCAATTCAAAAGGCAATACATTTTGAGTTTCTACGGTGATACGTCCCGTATTTTCTAGGGTGATGACCCGTACACTTCCTTTTTTGACAAATAAAATGGGCAAAGAAATCTGTACCGTATCCCCGCGTTGGGTAAAGTCCAGCAGCTCATCGGAGGCATCCAGTGGGTAAATTTTGCCAATTTTAGAACTGATGCCTTTGAGCAAAATCTTGTTATTGGGAGGAGTTTGTAGCAAATAAAAGTACATTTTATTGCCGCGGGTCGTCATGGTTCCGTAAGCAGGCATATCGGGTATGGACAAGGGGCGCGTTTGGTAAATAGCGTCGCTGTTGGTTTGTACCCATTTGCCCATTTCCAGTAAAACATTCTGTTCAAACTCTACTACACTGCCATCACCCTTAGGACCGATGTTGAGGATAAAATTTCCGCCCCGACCAACAGTCCGCGCCAAGCTTTGCAGTTTTTCATTCACTTTTGCTTCCAGCGGGATGTTTTTTTGCCAAGAGCGGTAACCCCAAGTTTCATCGTACATTGAAGCCGGCGTTTGCCAAGGGGTAATGATGGAAAAATCAGGATATTGATTGTCGCCCATGACCCCAAAATCCCCTTGGTCGTTGCCCAAACGCCCGCTGACCATACACTCCGGTTGTAGTTTTTTGACTAGGGCGCGCAACTCCGTACTTTGCTGTCGGGTCAGCGAGCCCATATCAAACCACAATTCGGATATGGTGCCGTAGTTGCTCAGGAGTTCTTGTAACTGTTTTTTGTTGTACTCGTGGTGCTCCGGCGTTATAAAATCAGCATTGTGACTCGAAGGCGATGCTGCTTGCGGATAATGCCAGTCGATTAGGGAAAAATAAAGGCCGAAATTTAAACCTCCCTGTTTGCAGGCATCCGACAATTCCTTGACCACGTCGCGCTTAAAAGGGGTGGCATCAACCAAGTTGTAATCAGTGGTTTTGGTTTTGAACAAACAAAAACCGTCGTGGTGTTTGGAAGTAATCACCACCGAACGCATCCCTGCTTTTTTGGCCAAAGCGACCACCGAGTCGGCGTTCCATTTATCGGGCATAAATTCATTCGCCACATCGGCATAGACGTCGTTGTAAATACCAGCATGTGATTGGATTTGCTCGCTATAGCCCCGCGCTATTTTTTGGCCATCCCATACCCCGCCCAAATGCGAGTATATCCCAAAATGGATGAACATGGAAAATTTATTATCGAGCCATTTTTCTTGAAAAAGTGGTTTGCTTTGACCAAAAACAGAACTTGAAGTCAGTATAAATAGAAAAAAAAGGAGGAGACTATTTTTCATACGATTGCTTGTTTTAACCCATTTTACGACCTACTTACACAACGCAGGATTTGATTTTACAAAATAGCGTTTGTATAATTTTGATTTAGGATCTGTACAACCTTCCAAGTTCAAGATCTCTACTTTTCTAAAATCAATGGGTTGGCCTTCACTTTGCAGGGCGATGTAGCCGGTTTGGAGTAATTTTCCATCTTTTTTGATTGCTGGGTCGTAATTATTGGCTACCCCGCCGCCAATTTGCGGTTTGGAATATTGTAATACCGTATCGCCATTGATGATGTGGGTGATCAGGGAATCGCCCAATACGATCAGCTCAGCGCGTACCCATTGATCCCCGTCGTAGGTTTTGGAAGTGGATTCGATGCAGTGGCGAGGGTCAATTTTACCTTGGTACACCACATCTGTTCCAGGAGAGCACATGTTGCCGGTAGGTCGTGGTTTGCCATCCCCTAATCCGCCCAGGAACTGCATTTCTATCGAGATTGGCCAATCTTGCTCTTTGGGCATGGTACGGGGATCTTGGGAGTGAAACATCACCCCACTGTTGCTGTTGGTGTAACTGGGCGCATCCTTGCGCCACTCGCCAGTGAAACGATATTCCACCACCAAATGATAGTACGAATAGGGTTGCTTGTAGTACAAATGCCCAAAACGGTTGTTGAATGCATCGTATTGGTCATAGCGCACCTTGACCATACCGTCCTCCACTCGGAAGGTATTGCCATAGTTATCCCCTACTTCGTGGTGGAAAATTTTGACTGTCCAATCCTTGATGTCCCGTCCATTAAAAAGCGAGACCCATTCCGGTTTATCGGGGTTTATTTTGGTAATGGCGCAACTGGTAGCTACCGACAAAAAAAGGAGAACGGACAGTGCAATGTGTCCATGTTCGATCATTATTTGTTTTTTCATACTGGCAATATTGATAAAAAAAGGAACTGATCAATTCAAAAAAATCAAGGAACACCTGTTTATAGCGGCGGCGGGTTTTGCCGAAGTTGCGCTGGCGTAGCGGTGGTCATGTTAAAAGATTTCCAATTTTGTTTTACATATTTGAAACGCCCGATTCCGGCATCGCCATTGGTCTTGAATGCATCCCACCCTGCAGATAAACTCGACCAATAATCCGCGCCCATACTCAATAAGTACCGAGCTTTGCTGCGATCATCCGGGCCATTGGGATCATGTAAGATCAATCGAGCCTGAGCAGTGGTGACAATGCCATCAATGTCACTGGGGTCTATTTCCGCGCGTTCACGCGCCCAAAAATGGTAATTGTACCCATCTCCGGTTCGAATAGACGTGCCGCCATCAGGTTCGTTGCGGACGTCAGCGGGTTTGTTGGTGTTATTGCTAAAATCTTCAACAAAAGCGGCACCGTCCGCTTTCGGGCTGGCCTGTAGCAATTGCCACTTCCCCGTTTTTTTGCTCAACAGATAAGCCTTGAGGTAGCGGATTTGTACACGGGTGTTGGTAGCTGGATTACCGCCAGCAGCAACATATACTTGCCCCCAAGTAACAAAAGCTTTGAAATTTCCCGGATTGTTGCCCATACCGGTTCGAGGTTTTAGGGCCCAATCATAATAGGTTGGAACGCCACTGGGACTGCCCTCATGGGGAAGCACCATGTCATTGATGATTTCCTCTACGGAGTTGTCAATGATTTGGTCGGCATTGGCATCAGTTTTGTCACAAGCCAATAGCAACAATAAGACAAGCAACAGCATACAATGCGATAATTTAAGCATATTAGGGTGTTGGTTTAAGCTAATTTCAATTTTCTTCTAGTGTGCTGGTCAACAAAAAACAAGACACGCCGACTCAAAATAAGAATTTTTTAAACCTTAACTACCTGGAATTGGCAGGGTATTTTATAAATTAACGGAATAAACCTAAAAGACCATGATGAAGAGCTTTTTAATCTGTTTTCTCCTCCTACCGCTGTCCGTTTTTGCCCAAAAACAGCTGCAATTTGACCTGCCGCTGAGCAAGTATGGCTTACCGGTGGTGAGCGATGTAGAAATTTATAAAAAAATAGTTCGCGCTGATCCCGACAATGAACTGATCGACTTGCGAAAATTGATTCCCGACGCCAAATTTGATGTGCGTTACGCCACTGCTGATAACCTGATCAAGCGCCCCCTCTACCCTACTGCCGATGTTTTTATGCGCAAACCAGCTGCCTTGGCCATCAAAAAAGCACACGAAAATCTTAAAAAGCTGGGTCTTGGGCTAGTGTTTTTTGATGGTTATCGCCCTTATGCGGTGACGGTTATTTTTTACGAAACCATCAAAGACACCACCTTTGTAGCCGACCCGCACAAAGGCTCCAAACACAACCGCGGCATGGCCATGGATTTGTCGATGTATGACTTAAAAACCGGCAGTCTGGTTCACATGCCTTCCGAATACGATGAAACTACGCCACGCGCGTTTCACAGCTACATGGAAACTGACAGCTTGGCCATGAAAAATCGTCAAATACTCCGCACGGCTATGGAAGAAGTCGGTTTTGCCATTTATCCTTGGGAATGGTGGCACTATGACTTTAAAGGCTGGGAGACCTGTTTTACTTATGACATCTGGCACAAACAAGTCAAAAAAGCCAATAAGGAATTGCACAAAGAAAAGAGATAAGTAAGGCTTTTTTTGAATGATCATTGAATAATTTAGGTATGAGTCAGGAGTCGTTTGGCCACATTCTTCCTATGAATTCATTATTTTGGGTCGCTCATCTTCCAATAAATCTAACCTTTAAGCTGGTATGGCTGGATTTGATTTCATCCTAGAACCTACTAAAAAAATATACCAATGAAAACCTTAGACCTACCCTACGAACTCAGTCAAGAACAAATCGATTTTTACCAAAAAAATCGCTTCATCAAACTCAAGCAGGTGTTTGATGCTGAAACCCTTGCGCACTTCAACGCCGTCATCAGCGCGGAAGTGGAAAAAATGAATCAAACAAGTACCAAACTAGACGAACGAGATACATACGGTAAAGCCTTTTTGCAACTGTTCAACCTCTGGCGAGAAAACCCCGAAGTCAAAGCATTCGTCTTCAGTAAGCGTTTGGCCAAAATTGCAGCAGATTTGATGCAAGTAGAAGGGGTCAGAATGTACCATGATCAAGCCTTGTTTAAAGAAGGCGGCGGTGGCATCACCCCTTGGCATGCCGATCAATTCTACTGGCCTTTGAGCTCCGACAATACCGTTACCGCCTGGATTCCCCTACAAGCAACGCCCCTGCCTTTGGGGCCATTGGAATTTAGCGCTGGTAGTCACCAAATCATAGAAGGAAGAGAATTGGCCATTGGTGACGACAGCGAAAAAATCATCGCTGAAAAACTGCGGGTGACCGATTTCAAACACGTGATCGAACCATTTGATGCCGGTGAAGTAAGCTTTCACTCCGGTTGGGTATTCCACCGTGCGGGTGCCAACGTAACCGATCAAATGCGCAAAGTGATGACGGTGATTTATATGGACAAAAACATGCTACTGAAACAACCAGAAAACAAAAACCAAATAGCGGACTGGGAAACTTGGTGCCCCGGTGCTGAAGTGGGTAAAGTGATTGACACAGCATTGAATCCGGTTCTTTATTAGCGTTGATGCTGGGCAAACGCATGAATGCCAGAAGCGACCTCGGAGAGGTCTAACGTTTGTAGAAATCGGCCCGTTTGTATGTGTTTTGACCGCGGAGAGGTCTAACGTTTGTAACATGTCCCCAACACGCAAATCTTAGACATCTCCGAGGTCAGTACTAATTTCATGCGTTTTCCCTAGTGTTGATGAGACTCTACTCTATTTTCCTTTTTTCTGATATTTCTTAGGATCAATCGCTGCTGGCGACCAGTGGTTAAAAAACTCCAACACTTTTTCGGTGTTGTGGCCTTTGCCTTCTTCAAGGTAAGCACTGTTTTGAGTATGTAAGCGAATGCCCTTGCCATCAAGGATAACAAACACAGGAAAACCAAACCGTTCTGGATAACCTAGGGAGGCCAGCACGTCCGTATTTTCGTTTTCAGGGCTGTAATTGAGGTTATAAGTAACATAGTTTTTGTCTAAGGCCGTTTTCAAGGTATCGTTGCTGTTTACTTTGTCGTGAAACCGGATGCACCAACCACACCAGTTGCCGCCAATTTGCAGCAAAACGTGTTTACCTTCCTTGGCTGCTTGTTGTACCGCCGCTTTGATATCCGCTTTGGCATCCGCAGCAGGATTGTACAATTTGGCTTTAGGAGCATGATCAGATTGGGCGAATGCAGCGAATGCGCTATGGAGAAGTAGTAACAAAAAGAGGATATTTTTCATGTCGTATGGTTTGGTGCAAGTTAGGCTTTTTTGGAAATTTTGCACTTCTGGTAAAAATGAGCCCTATAAAAAATAGGCATCCAACACCCATCAGCATCAGACGCCTATTTCCTTCAAAGAGGAGACTTCCCCCCATTAATCATTCCCTAAATATTCCCCTTTTTCAATTCCTTCACTGCATAATCCGCAGCTCTAGCCGTCAGCGCCATGTAGGTAATCGAAGGATTGACACAGGATGAAGAAGCCATTGCCGCGCCATCGGTAACAAAAACATTGGTACAAGCATGCACCTGATTGAAGGCATTCAACACCGAGGTTTTAGGATCGCGACCCATGCGGGCAGTTCCCATCTCGTGAATACCTAAACCTAGGTGTACCTCCGGACGATTGTAGCCCGTCACGTTTTTGAAACCCGCAGCTTCCAACATTTCTACAGCTGAATTCATCATGTCTTTGCGCATGGCGATTTCGTTATCGCCCATTGCGGCATCAAAAACGATCTGAGGAATATCCCACTGATCTTTTTTATTGGCATCCAAGAACATACGGTTGGCTGGGTTGGGCAATACTTCGCCAAAACCACCAAAACCAATGCTCCAGTTCCCTGGTTGAGTAAGGTCTTCTTTGAAAGTCGCGCCAAAACCATCGGCATTTACGCCCCGATTCCAACCTGCTCTACTAGCGCCGCCTTGGTAACCATAACCCCGAAGAAAGGATTGTTTGTCGCTACCCCAGTTGCGGAAACGAGGGATGTACAAGGCATTTGGACGCGATCCAAATACATAATCATCCAAAAATCCGTCGACGCTGGCGCTGGCACCTACACCCAAGTGGTGATCCATGATGTTGCGGCCAACTTGATCGCTATCATTGCCAAAACCATTGGGAAAACGGCTGGAAGTGGAATGCAACATCAAAGCAGCGGAGTTCATCGCACCCGCATTGAGGAAAATTATTTTTGAAAAATATTCCGCCGTCTGCTTGGTGTTTTGATCAATCACCCGCACGCCGACAGCTTTCTGCGTTTTTT
>JBBRGN010000189.1:0-9456 GCA_038240665.1 Chitinophagales bacterium
AGAGGTGATTCTCCGGGGCTTGTCCAGTCCCGCCGATAAAGCGGCGGGTTTCAAGAGGGTAGAACCAGACTTAAAATACATCTACTGGAACCCAAACCTACCCCAAAGACAAAAGCTGCCCCGATTTTGTCATGCACTCAATTGATTTAGCTTTAAAAATCTATTCCAACTATTACCTCCCCATACTTTCAATCCAAGCCTCAATCAATTTGATTCCCTCTTTGTGCAGTTTTGCCCGCCCCAATTCTGGCATCATCACCCCCGGATCATCGGCCTCCATGCGGTACAACAAGATCGAAGCTTCGGGATGGCCCGCGACTATGTCAAATTTTCGATCACCTGAACCACGACCAGCAGCGACCGGCGGTTTGTTGAGGCCCAGGTGCATCTTGTCGGACTGACCATAATTTAAATACAAACCGCTCATGTGCGCTCCGCCTTGCAGGCTATGGCAATGACCACAATTGACATCCAAATAGGCCAAAGCGCGTTCCGCTAAAGGGCTTTTTTCATCTTCCCAGTTGGCCAAGGTTGCAAAACGGGAAGCATAATCGCCAGCCGCCAAATAGCCCATTTTTTGCCATTTGCTGAGTTGATTTTCCGTAGATCCGTCCGGATAAAGGAGTGTTCGGTTGAGGTTGCGGACTTTAGGGCCGATTGGCAGGAGCGCTTGATCTTGGTGGTGACAGCTTTTGCACTGATTTTTGTTAGGAACTACGTATTGCAGGCTTTGTTTACTCCCTTGTTGGTCTTTCCAGGCCACCGATTTGATGTCTCCAACAATGTTGAGTTCAGCATCGTTTTCCTCATCGTTCCAGATGTAGGTGTAGGCTTTCCAGGTATTTTGGGTCTTAAACAACAAACGGGTTTCTACCAGGTCACGTTTGCCTTCAGGTTTGCGAAAATCGGCCGGGTAATAGAAGTTTTTGATCAAAACGGCATTGTTGGGAAACTCCAAACTCCCCTCGGCGTTTACCGTCGCCTGTACTCCCGGAGGCATCCACACGAAGCGAGCCTTAAGGGCGTAATCCGAAAACAGCGGCGTATTGAGGTTGTAAGGCAGTACCTGATCGTTGGGTTGCATGGCTGCCAGCTCGCCTTGAAAAAAGGCGTAATCCGAAAGCTTGGGGTAGGGGACTTCTTGCGGAACAAAATGTACAGGTTCCGTTTTTTGGTTTAAAGGCCGCTGACAATCTAACAAAACGCCTACTAGCAATGCTAAAAATCCAGTTGCCAGCACCTGATTTATCCATCTTTTTTTCATAAGGCACGCTGACATTTATACGCTTTAAGATCGGTAACGACATTTTTAAATTCATGCGCGGCATCAATGTTACCAAAACGCAAGCCTTCTTGGGATTGGTCGATGCAAAGGTTCATTGGATTGCTGCCATTCGGGCGTTTGTCATCCGTAATGCCGTCGTAGATGATGTCTTGAGGTTTGCCATAAAAGACCAGGTTGATCAATTTTCCAAAATCTTTGGTTAGGTCGGGGAGGGCTTTTTTGCGTTCAAAATGATTGTTGTGCAAGTAGATGTCGTAAGAAAAAGGGTCGTATTTGGCGTCTTCCCATTTCAGTTCAGTGATTTGATAACTGGCAATGGCACAACCCATCGTTTTGTGGCCAATAATTTGATTATCATAGACTTCAACATCTTTGGCGGCCAATAAAATCATTCCGGTTCCGGGTGCTACCGTACCGACAATATTGCCTTCCGCAGCAAAGTTTTTGTGGTTGTTGTTGATGATCTTGTTGTGGTGCACTTTGCAAGATTTGCCGTTGCCCGCCGGAAGTCCGGGAAGGTCGAAGACCAGGATTCCGCCGGCATTGTTTTCAGATTTACAGTTGTAAACCTCGGCAAGGGTACAGTTTTCGATCTCAATTCCGGCCACATTTTCGTGCGCATAAGAGTTACGAACGATGACGGAGCGTGATTGTCCCACATAAATACCAGCATCAGAAGCGCCGGATACCTCACAATTTTCAATCAACACCCCATCGCAAGCCACCGGATACAGCCCATATCCGCCATTTTCGGTTTTGGGCCCTTCTGACCAAGTCGCTTTTATCCTGCGGAAAGTCACTGCTTTGGAATCTTGGACTTTGATGGCGTCGCCTTTGGTATCTACGATGGTAAAATCTTCGAGTGTAACCGAATCAGCAGTTATTTTTAAACCTTCAGCACCCGCTTTTTGACCTTTGAACGACAGGATGGTTGTGTTCATCCCAGCTCCTTTTATCGTCACATTTTTGATGTCGTCAAGTGATAAGGGGCGGTCAAATTGAAAGGTACCCGCAGGAAGTTTGATGATGGAACCCGGTTGGGCATCGATCAATTGCGTTTGAATGGTATTGTATACAGCAGTGTCGATTTTGACCGGAGTATTTTTCTTGGCTTGTTGGCAAGCAGTTGTAGTCAAAATAAGTAGACCCGCAAAAAAAGCATATTGGCGCATAATAGTCTAAGTTATCGTTAGGTATTCAATTTATGGCGGAAGAAAGTAGTTTTGCCCATGTTTAGGATTGTGTGATGAAAACAGCAAAACGACCTTCCAAAACAAGTACTACAGTTTTGGTAAATCTGGTTTTTTCAAAAGTACATTAACATGGAAGGTATTTTCGCTGAAATTCTAGTCATGAAATGCTATTTTCGGAGGCCTTAACAGCAGCTGGAACTTTTAGAGGCGATTCGAAAATAGCACTCATTCGAAATATATTTTTATTAACTTTAGCTATGCGTCAAATGTATAGAACAACACTACAACAGAGTATGTATTATATGACTCGAGGTAATGCGGAATTCAATCCTTACAAATTTAAACATTTTCTTCAGATTTAAAATCGGTCATACAAATGACTGAATTTTGAATTTGTTTTTCTTTGATTATTCCTAAGGATTAGAAAATACGTTTTTTTCCAATTGAGTAAGCATCGATCTCAAAAATAGGGTTGAATCAAGAAAAAAATCTCGATTTTTGAATTCAATTGTTACTACCCAATGTCAAAAAAATTGAAGACATGAATTTTGAATACACCGATCGCTCGAAGGCGTTACAAGATAAGTTGCGCCAATTTATGGATGCTCATCTTTATCCGGTAGAGGCCGAGGTAACCGCTTTTCATTCAAATCCTGACAACCGCTGGACAAACTGGCCGGGACTGGAAGCGCTCAAAGCTCAAGCCCGAGCAGAAGGGTTGTGGAACTTGTTTTTGCCCCAAAGCTATGGTGATTTAAGTCCGGGATTGACCAACTTAGAATACGCGCCGCTTGCCGAAATGATGGGACGCCTGCTTTGGGCTTCGGAGGTGTTCAATTGCAATGCGCCTGATACCGGAAATATGGAGGTTTTGGCGCGCTATGGTACGCCGGAGCAGCAAGAAGAATGGCTTAGTCCCCTAATGGCTGGCAAAATTCGCTCGGCTTTTTTGATGACGGAACCAGATGTGGCTTCTTCGGATGCGACCAATATTGAGACCTCGATTCGCAAGGATGGGGATGATTATGTGATCAATGGCCGGAAATGGTGGTCGTCGGGCGCTATGAATCCGCATTGCAAAATTGCCATTGTGATGGGTAAAACCGACTCCGCTGCCGCACGACATAGCCAGCAAAGCATGATTTTAGTGCCGATGGATACCCCCGGAGTGGAAATTCAACGCCCTCTCTCCGTTTTTGGCTATACTGATTCTCCCGAAGGACACGCAGAAATTCTTTTAAGCGAGGTACGTGTGCCAAAAGAAAACCTCCTTCTGGGTGAAGGTAGGGGATTTGAAATCGCGCAGGGCCGATTGGGGCCTGGCCGCATTCACCATTGCATGCGTTTGATCGGTATGGCGCAACGCTCCATGGAACTGATGGCGCAACGCTCCGTACAAAGGGTAGCATTTGGGCGAACCCTGGCGGAATTCAATAGCGTGCGCCAAGACATTGCGTTGTCGCGTTGCGAGATCGACCAAGCTCGATTACTGACCCTTTCCGCAGCCGATAAAATGGATCGCATGGGCAACAAACAAGCGATGGATCTCATTGCGATGATCAAGATCGTTGCACCCAATATGGCGCTCAAAGTGATCGATCGCGCGATCCAGATTCACGGCGGAATGGGCGTAAGTAACGATACGCCTTTAGCCCATTATTATGCGGCGGCGCGTACCCTGCGTTTAGCGGACGGCCCCGATGAAGTGCACCTCAATCAACTGGGTAAAAATACCATCGCTCAACACGGTGGTGCTGCCTTGGCCGATCTAATGGCGCGCCGGATGGCTAGATAATTAATAGTTCAATAATACCTAATCAGATTTTTTTTCAATGACAATGAACAAACAACTAAAACTGGCCAAAAGACCGGTCGGCTTACCTGATGCTTCTACTTGGACGCTGGAAGCCAATCCTATTCCTACTCCCGGAGAAGGCGAAGTGCTAATTCAGCAACACTATATTTCCTTGGATCCTGCCATGCGGGGTTGGATGAACGATGCTAAATCTTATATCCCGCCAGTGGTCATTGGTGACGTGATGAGGGCGGGGTCAATTGGTCAAGTGATTGAGGCCAACCAGCATCCTACTTTAGCCGTAGGCGATTTTGTATCGGGCAATGGCGGCGTACAGCAATACGTAGCCACCAATGGTAAAGGCTGGTTCAAAGTGGATCCGAATTTGGCTTCTTTACCGACTTACATCGGGACTTTGGGAATGCCTGGTCAAACCGCTTATCACGGAATCTTGGAAGTAGGAAAAATCAAAGAAGGCGAAACCGTGGTGGTTTCTGGTGCAGCTGGCGCGGTTGGCAGCGTGGTGGGGCAGATCGCGAAAATCAAAGGTTGCAAGGTAATTGGCATCGCTGGAGGACCGCAAAACGTAAAATTCGTAGTAGAGGAACTGGGTTTTGATGCCTGTATTGACTATAAAAACGAAGACGTAAGAGCGGGACTTAAACGCGAATGCCCGGAAGGGATCGACGTCTATTTTGATAATGTCGGTGGCGAAATTTTGGACATTGCGCTGTCGCGGCTGCGCATGCATGCCCGTATCGTCATTTGTGGCGCTATCTCGCAATACAACAACACCGAACCCGTAAAAGGCCCTAGCAATTACCTGTCGTTGTTGGTGAACCGCGCTACCATGCAGGGTATGGTCGTGTTTGATTATGCCAAAGATTATGGCTCTGCCGCACGACAAATGGCCGAATGGATGATGGCCGGAAAATTGAAGAGTAAAGAAGATGTGTACGAAGGCATCGAAAACTTTTACGAGACCTTCCTGCGTCTTTTTTCTGGCGAAAAAATGGGCAAACTGGTGCTCAAAATCATCGAGAAAGCTTAACCACAGAACATTATGAACAATACATCTTCCCTGACGGCACATTTGTCGTTACCAGTCGTTGTTGCGCCGATGTTTTTGATTTCCGGACCGCAATTGGTGACAGCTTGTTGTAAAAACGGTCTCATTGGGACTTTCCCAGCTTTGAACCAACGCAACAGCGAAGGTTTTGAAGAATGGCTGGTAGCGATCAAAAATGACCTCGACCATTTTGAACAAAGTACGGGAAATAAAACAGCGCCCTACGGTGTCAATTTGATTGTACACCATTCCAATCCGCGGTTGGAGGCTGACCTGGCTTTGTGTGTCAAACATGAAGTGCCTTTGATCATCACTTCCCTTGGCGCGGTTTCGGAATTAGTGGACACCGTGCATGCTTATGGCGGGCTCGTTTTTCACGATGTGATCAAATACCGACATGCCCAAAAAGCGGCACAAGCTGGAGTGGATGGTTTGATTTTGGTTGCTGCTGGCGCTGGTGGTCATGCGGGTACCATTAACCCCATGACTTTGGTTGCTGAAGTGCGCAGTTTTTTTGATAAAACCATCTTGCTTTCCGGTTGCATCAGCAATGGAAGGGATGTGGCATCCGCGTTACAAATGGGGGCTGATCTAGCCTATATGGGTACGCGGTTTATCAACACCACGGAAAGCTTGGCGTCTGAAGAATACCGGCAAATGATCATCGACAGTAACGCTACGGATATTGTTTATACCGCGGCAGTTTCGGGGGTTCCAGCCAATTTTTTAGGCGCTAGTTTGGAAGCCATGGGCATTACTGAGGAGATGTGGGGCTTAAAGAAAAAGATCAATTTTGGCGAAGAATTGGATGCCGCCAAGGCCGAAGCAAAAGCTTGGAAAACCATCTGGTCAGCGGGTCAAGGCGTGAGTACTATCCAGGATGTGCTACCCGTGGCGGAATTGAACGCAAGGATGAAAGAAGAATTTTTTGACGCTATTGAGGAACAAATGAAAAACCTGACGAGGTATACGCGCTAAATCGAATTTTAGATTGCAAAAAAGTATCCCGAATGCTGAATCAATTTGCAGCATGAGGGATACTTTTCGTCCTCCTGCCAACACTAAATCGAACACCAATAAGCATGCACTGCCAAAAACATCACAATCGGGAGCCCATTTTTCAAACGCGTCAATGTGCCTACATTACCTGCTCCTAACGTCGACCAATCTTCTAAAAAGATGGCCCGCATGGAAGGTTTTCCTCCATGCGTATTACAGCAACTGCAAACAACTGAGCTGCCTTTTTCGCCATAACCGCTTCCTTCCAATCCAGAAAGCGTAGAATAATGTAAAAACATACCGTTGGGCGTGTACAATTGAAAAAAAGCTCCTGGCGGATCGAGGGTATTCCATTCCAGGTAAAGTAATCTACCATTTTCAGAAGCCGCATTTTCCTGAAGCCAAGCAAGGTAGCTGTTTTCGCCGTTCAAGGGAGTAAGGGTAAGGCAAAAATCGCGCGATTCAATGCGCTGGAATACCTGCCAACCTGCTTCCATTGCTAAATCCGGCATTGCAGAATGGGCCTTTTGCTGAAAACTTTCCAAGGAGCTGAAAGCTGCGGTCTGGAGCGGCGCAATTTTTTGCAAACCCAAATGCTGTTGAAAAAAAATCGGTTCAGCCTCCTTGCTGTCGGATTCCATTAACTTGAAATCCGACTGACAAGCACTGAGGAAAAACAAAGAGAAAAATGTAATTGGGGGAACCCAACGGGTTCTACAAAAAAAATGGGCTATGCGCACACAGCGGGTCTGGGGTTTGTTGTACATCGTTTTAGAATTAGGGTTTAGTGACTACTTAAACATTAATACAAAACTAAACCCTTGTAAACTAAAAACCAGGTACAATTACAGGGGTTTTGGATCGTAAAAAAAAGCACAAAAGGAAATAAAAATGAGATAAGTAATTAAAATACAGTAAAATAGCGCGACTATTCGGCAAAAGAAGCCCATTTGTTCAAACGGGCCATTCCTTCGGCTTTGGGGAGATAAGGATTGAGGCGCATCAGGCGTTCCAGTCTTTCAGCGGCCAGCACAGGAGAACAACATTGCAACTGTACAAATTGATCCAACAACCACAAAGTGCCGCGTACTTCCAATCCCCAATGCGCAGCTTTTTTGCGCATCAATTTTTCGTTGCTCAATACGGCTACTTGGAGTTGGTAAGCCAAACCCATCACGCTACAATCGGCCTGCGAAAATTTGCGTGGAAGGTTAAGTTGCTGGATTTTTGTCCATTGCTCATCGCTGATGTCGTGGATGTGTAGCCCGCTAAAACGCAACAAAACAGCTTGTTGCTCTGGGTAGAGCTCATCCACGACTTCGCGTGTAGTATGAATCTCTAGCCCTGCCTCGAATAACAAGTGGGGGAGCTCCATCCTAAAAAGATCGATGAAGATGTTGGCGTCGGTGATGGCAAGGCTCGACATCAGGATAAATTGTTGATCTCGTCCATGAATTCGGCGACTTTCATGTTGTACAAAGTAGCAGCTTTGGAGGTGGTGATGTACTCCTCGGCGATAGCGCGACACAGCAATTGCAAAAAACGATAAGGCTTTTCCAGTCCGTGGTATTGGGCGGGTTCTACTTTGCGAATGCCCAGCCGGTTAAAGGATTTCATTTCTGTTTTGAATTGGTATTCGCTGATGATGCCCAAATCTTTGGCACGAAACAAAATGCCCTGCATCGACATGCCGTACTGTAGTTTCAGCAATTGCAGTTCCTTGAGGTGTATGGTATGCCGAAAACGCCCCAACTCCTGTTCCAGTTGTTTTTGTGGAATCAACATAGCACCAGCAAATTGATTGCAACGGGTTTCCACCGTTTTTTCCGGTACTTCGCCTACATCCAGTAGTAAGTGGCCCAATTCATGTAAAGCGGTAAACCTTTTGCGATCAGCAGGGATATCGGCATGTCGGTTGAGCACAATAAAAGGCGTACCCTGTTCCCCTAACCAGCCAGAAAGTCCAGAAAAACTCGGATCAGCCTCGATTTCCAAGACCTTAATGCCGTTGTCTTCCAGCAATTCTACGGTATTGGATAGCGGGCCTTCGCCCAGATCCCAAAGATCGCGTAACGCATTGGCGGCCGTTTCCACATCATGAAAAGAATGAGCCGGGAAGCTCAATTTTGACCAGGTAGTAGCCTGTTCTAGAATTTCCTCCAATTCCAAATAGCGTTCCAGGTAATCCGCCGCTTGGAATTTGATCATTTGCTCGCTTTTACTGCTGAGCTTGACCATTTTCCGAAAAGCTACCTGTTCAAGACTCACCTGAATATCCCGGTCAAAATAATCGGGACGAACATCCAATGCCTGACAAAGCAGGCGAAGGTTGTCGCGCGTGGGAGCCATAACACCGGTTTCATAACGGCTGATGGCTTGTTTGGATAAATTGCCTTCTAGCCTGCTTACCAGCTCTTGCATTGAAAAGCCGCGCATGGTTCTTGCTGCCCGCAAACGGTGAGAAAAATTTTTCATGTGGTATTTATCAGAATCAATAACTTGTAGACAAAACTACAAATATTTATCAATTTGTCAACACAAGCGCAAGGGTTTAGTTCCGCGCGCGGGTATTTTTTTTAAAAATTATTCAAAAAAATAGATCTTGAGGAGATTAGGAATCACTTAAAGATAATTCGATGTCCATTTTTCGACGCATTACCGATACTGCTTTGCACCAACCGCAAACTGATATTGCCTTATTGATTCTTCGCGTAGGCGTAGGACTGTTGATCCTGCAACATGGTTATCCCAAGTTTGTCGACGCTATGGCGGGGCATTATGAAGGTTTTCCAGATCCCGTTGGCCTGGGCCCGCATCTATCCCTGATGCTGGCGGCTTTGACAGAATTTATGCTACCGCTATTATTGATCCTAGGTTGGTATACCCGAATCGCTTTGTTTCCAATGCTGATTGGAATGCTGGTCATTATTTTTGGGGTACATGGCAGCGACCCTATATCGGATAAGGAGCACGGTATATTGTATTTGATTCCCTACATGACCCTGTTTTTGACCGGGCCAGGGAAATTTTCTTTTGATGGCGGGATAGGGAAATAGGAGTATAAACCAAATCAAACCCTATTTTTCATCCAGAACTCTAATCAATTCTTTGATCA
>JBBRGN010000190.1:0-9406 GCA_038240665.1 Chitinophagales bacterium
TGGTTTTACCTTATCCCGCAGTGAAACCTTCTTTTTTGGCCGATTTCTTTTTAGGTCGCGCCGAAAATCCCCAATTATGGGAAGGAAGAATTGACGCTAAAATGTGGTTGTATTTGGTGGGCGCAATTTTGTTGGAGCTCAATATTTTGAGTTTTACGGCGCATCATCACTTACTACATGGCGCAGATGCATCCATGGGTATTTTTCTCTCCGCTGCGTTATTGACTTACTTTATAGTCGACTACCTCACCTTTGAAGAAGTACATCTTTATACTTATGACTTTTTTGCTGAAAGAGTCGGCTTTAAATTGGGCTGGGGTTGTATTGCTTTTTACCCATTTTTCTATTCGGTTCCCTTATGGTCGAGCGTTCATTTGCCTAATCCGCATACTTCCTTACCGCTTTTGATGGTATATGCCTTGGTGTTTTTTACCGGTTGGTGTACTTCACGCGGTGCGAATATGCAGAAGTATTTTTTCAAAAAAAATCCCCAACAGTCTTTTTTGGGCATCCAACCCAAAACCATTACCGATGGAGAAAAGACCTTGTTGATCAGTGGATTCTGGGGGCTGAGTCGCCACATCAATTACCTCGGCGAAATTCTAATGGCTACGGGTATTGTGCTAGCACTTGGTTATCCACTGTTGCCTTGGCCTTGGTTGTATCCCTTGTATTATGTAGTGCTCTTGTTCCCGCGCCAAGCGGACGATAACCAGCGTTGCGCCTTAAAATACGGACCACTTTGGGACGAATACGTGAAAAAAGTACCATACAAAATCATCCCGTATATTTATTAAACCCAGATCAAAGCCGGTACATCTTGCGGGTAGTATCACCCATGATGTTGATGGCTACTTTGCGCGGCATCAAACGTTGCATGATGAAGCTGGCGAATTTATTGCCCCTTCCTGTTACAAACGAGGGGCTTTTACCCAATTGCAGAAAACATTCTTCGACTACTACTTCCGGACTTTGTACCCGCGGCGCGAAGAGACTGGCCTTTTCCGGTTTGGTCTGGATAAAGTTGGGGGTAGCCGTAGCGCCAGCACAACAAGCAATGACGTCTACGCCGCGGTTTTTCCATTCATACCAAAGACTTTCCGCCAGCACCCGATTAAATGCTTTGCTAGCGGCATAGGCAGCTAGAAACCCGCTGCCCTGAAAACCAGCCAAGGAAGCCATCAAAATCAACGCTCCTTTGCCTTTTTCTAGCATGGAAGCCCCAAAAATATGCGCCAAGTTCATAGGGGTAACCATATTGGCCTGGGCAAGCTGTTGCTGGTGTTCCAAGCTGTTTTTTTCAAAAGGACCGATGTAGGACAAGGCTGCGTTGTAAACTACAAGATTCACCTCCCGTTCAGGTAATTGTGCTTTGATCTGTTGCGCCGCCAAAGGATCTGCTAGATCAATGTACAGACATTCTATTTGCACGGGGTATTGTTGGGACAAACTGGTCGCAAATTGATCGAGTATTTCTTTGCGCCGAGCAATCAAGATCAAGTCCATTCCTGCAGCGGCCAGGTAATGTGCGAAAGCAGCGCCGAGCCCTTCGGATGCGCCGGCTACCAAGGCCAAGGAGCCATATTTTTCTTTGAGTGACATGGTCGATAGGTACGTATTTGTAGCACCCAAAATAGACTTTATTTACGATTTGCGCTTTTTTTTGAAAAAAATTGAAACCGTGGCGGAGACATAAATTGTACAATTTCCGATTGTAATCAGAAATTATTATGATTTTTTTCGATTACAATCGAAAATTATGCAGAAATTACCGCATAATTTTTGTTTATGCTGATTTCAAGAACTTTGTACAATACCATTTTAGCTAGGCTTCAACCAGGTAAGGCGATAATTTTATTAGGGCCTCGACAAGCTGGAAAGAGTACCATCTTGGAAGAGATAGGTCGGGAGAGTAATTTAAAAGTTATGCGGCTCGATTGTGACGACGCTATAGTGAGGAATCGACTGGAAGACCAAAGCCTTCCCAATTTGCAGAGCCTAGTTGGTGATGCTGACTTGTTGCTGATCGACGAGGCACAGCGGGTAAAAAATATAGGTTTAACCCTGAAAATCATCATTGATCAAGTCAAAAAGCCGCGTTTGTTGGTGTCCGGATCATCAACTTTTGATTTGGCGAATCAAATAAACGAACCGCTGACGGGCAGGAAATGGGAATTTATGTTGTTGCCTTTATCTACTGAAGAAATGGTTGATTACCATGGGAAATTTGAGGAAAATCGTCGACTTGAGCAAAGGTTGATTTATGGAATGTATCCCGATGTGGTAACCCATCCCGAAGTAGAGCGCCAAACACTTAGTCAATTGTCTAGCAGTTACTTGTATAAAGATATTTTTAGTTTTCAAGAACTTCGTAAACCCGAACTATTAGAAAAAATAGTCCAAGCATTGGCCTTACAAATTGGCCATGAAGTTTCGTACAACCAGTTGGCTAATTTGTTGTCGATAGATTCGGTTACTGTGCAACGCTACATAGAGCTATTGGAGAAGTCCTTTATTCTTTTTCGATTGCCGGCATTCAGCCGTAATTTGAGGAACGAACTAAAAAAGTCGCGGAAAATTTATTTTTGGGATTGCGGCATTCGAAATGCCTTAATCGGTGATTTTCGTCCAATTGACCTGCGCAATGACATTGGGGGCTTATGGGAGAATTTTTTAATCTCAGAAAGACGAAAACACAACCTGTATAAGGAGTTTTATGGGCGAACCTACTTTTGGCGAACAACCCAACAGCAAGAAATTGACTACCTGGAAGAATACGATGGCGCGCTGCATGCTTATGAATTTAAATGGAATGCCAAGAAAAAGGCTGCTTTACCCGCAGCGTTTGGCAAAGCTTATCCAAATGTGGATTTTAAAGTGATTAACCAAGAGAATTACTTGGATGTTGTGTTTGGAGCTTAACCTTAAGGAAGGTGTCAATAGTAGTGAACACACTCCTTAAGGAGCCATTGAATACACTTACCGGTATTTTATTTCTTTACAAACCGCTCTTTATACAACCACAAGGCAACAGTATCACCAGTTATTAGCTTGTCCTGTTTTTTGATTATGTTAAGAGGTTCGGTTTCTGTATAATAGTTAGTAATTAGTTCATTTTCAACACCAAATGATTTATAATCGATTTGAGACCTCCAGCTAAATGCTAGATCACGTGTCTTACTTTTAGATGGCTTTAAAAATTTTGCATAATCCGGACCCGTACCGATGTAAATAGAATCCCTAACAATCTTATAATTGGTCGTGTCTTTTAGGATTTCGGCATTTGCATCTGCATAAAAAACTGCGATAGAAACCTGGCTTGAAGTGAATTCAAAGTAGGGCTTTTCCAATTAGTTGTATTTTCCACAGTCATAGAATAGATCACCAAATAGATCATCGCTACAAAATGGGGTGTTCAAAATTTCTCCAAACCCAGTTTGTTTAGCTGGCAAGACCTCTTTGAAACTTCCATTATTTTCAACCCTAAAAAAGCGCACATTTTTGTTGTCGATTCCCGCATATTCCTAACGGCCGATTTCAAAGTCATAGTCTTCTTTTCTACAGGCCAAAAGCCCCAATAAAAGTAAAAGGCCAAAGGATCGATAAATGAGTTTTGATGGATTTATCAGTATTGGATTTAGTGAGGGAGTAAATCGAGGTTAAGCCAACTAAAACTGGACTAGCAGTAAATTGTAGGAAAGGGTTGTGTGGGAAATGGAATTGCTAAGAACAATGAGAAAAGGAGATGCAGTGGGAAATTGTTGATTGAATTGAATTTAACTGGGAGTATAAAACTATTTTTTTTAGAGCCTAGTACATTGTTTAATTGGTTTCTACAGATTTTAAACATGCCTAGAAGTCATAAATTTCATGATTTCTGTTCGAAAAGATTGAAAAATATAAAATTTTCCATTTCCGACCAGGTACATTGAAACCAATAAAACGGCGTTAAAGTTGTTAAATTAACCAATATCATATTTTAAAAAATAAATATACAACGGAAAACTTAATTCATAGACTTTTTAATGTTAAATCATTCTTAAGTTAAATCAGGCCTTGCTGTAAATACCTAATTCGGCTGTTTTGGGTACGGACAGAACTGGCTTTTTTCAAGCTCCAAACAAAATTTTAGTTATCCTCTAGTCTCAGGAATGATCCAACAATAATCTAGTCAAATTTGATGCCTTATTATCGATTCATTCCTTATCAACTTTCGTTTATCTTTGCCCCAATTCAAACGTATCAATCTGCCAATGAATAAAATTCTGGCCATCGCCTTTGCCACGGTCAGCGTGGTCATCGCTTTTTTCCTTACCGCCTACTACATGGATCGAGGCGCTTTACTCAATCCTTGGGTACAATGGAGCAGTTTGACGCTTTACTTAGGAGGGATGTTTTTGGCTACCTGGATCGAACGAACATCCAGCACCGATGATTACGGCTGGCAAAAGGGCTTGCGTACCTCTTTTTTTGTTTTTGTATTCATTTCTGTAGGGTATTACATTTTTTACTACCTGCTTTTCCAGTTTATTGATCCCGGATTGATAGATTTGCAGCGCCAATTGATGTTGGATGCCATCAAAGAACATCCGGAATACTTTGGCAATAAAACGCCTTTTCAATTGCAAAACGAGCTGAGAGCCGAAGATTTTAAACCAAGTTTGGGGAAAATGAGCCTGGCTTTTGCTCAAAGTTTGATGGGTGGTTTCTTATTGTCTTTGCTGGTGGCCTTCGTTTGTCGACGGGAAAAATATATCATCGGCTCGGGTAAGTCCTAGGGCCAATGGAATTTTCCTTGTTTATTGGCATAGGATTGCGCGTTTTTTGCGTTAAAAAGACTTTGTACTCAAATTATAATCATAGAAATGGATATCAGTGTTGTTGTCCCCTTGTTAAACGAGGAGGAATCATTGCCGGAACTAGAGGCCTGGATTCGTCAGGTGATGGAAACTCACCGTTTTTCCTATGAAATTATCTTAGTGGACGATGGCAGTACCGATCGCTCTTGGTCGGTGATCGAGACTCTTCAGCAGTCTAATCCCAGCGTAAAGGGCATCAAATTTCGCCGCAATTATGGCAAATCAGCGGCATTACAAGTAGCTTTTCAGGCCGCCGCAGGGAATGTCGTCATCACCATGGATGCCGATCTACAAGACAGTCCCGACGAAATTCCCGAGTTGTACCGCATGATCGTTGAAGACCAATACCACTTGGTTTCAGGTTGGAAAAAAGAGCGCCACGATCCGCTGGGAAAAACCCTCCCTTCTAAATTTTTCAATCGGGTTACCAGTTGGATGAGTGGTATTCCGCTTCATGACTTTAATTGCGGACTGAAATCTTACAGCAACGAGGTGGTCAAAAACATCGAGTTGTACGGAGAAATGCACCGTTATATTCCCTTGCTGGCCAAATGGGTGGGTTTCAAAAAAATTGGCGAGAAGGTGGTACAACACCGAGCGCGGAAATACGGCTACTCTAAGTTTGGCATCGAGCGCTTGATCACTGGTTTCTTGGATCTCTTGTCGATCACTTTTATCGGTCGTTTTCGCAAACGTCCCATGCATTTTTTTGGAACCTTTGGCTTGTTTATCTTTTTGATCGGCTTGTTGTCCACTGCCTATTTGGGCATCAATAAATGGTATTACATCAGTCGTAACGTTAAAGCTCCTTTGATCGTAGAAAATCCATTCTTCTTTATCGCCCTGACCTGTATCATTATGGGGTCGCAGTTGTTTTTGGCTGGTTACATCGCTGAATTGGTGCAATTAAGCGCGCCCAATCGCAATGTGTACGCCATTGAAAAAACCCTGGGCGAAATCGAAGTAGTATAAAAGTCTTAAATTTTTTGTTCGATTAATCTTATTTCATGCAAAAAACGCACCTAGTTTCCGGGGGTTGTGGGTTTGTTGGCCGCAATATGGTCAAACGTTTAATGACCAAAACCAATGATCGCATCGTTTTTGTGGACGACCTATCCGTTGGTACTCACCCTGCTACTTGGTTGGATGCACCACAGCAACATACCATTGGGCAGGGCACTTTTTTTGGTGAAGACAACCGTCTACTGTTCATTCAAGATGATTTTCGCAATACGCTGCGCTACCTTCATGATACGCCAGGCTATTTCCAGCAATTTGGCATTGAAGTACTTGGTTTTGCGGATGTCTACCATTTTGCTGCGATTGTAGGCGGACGGGCAAAAATTGATGGCGACCCCATGATGGTTGCACTCGACTTGGCGATTGATGCGGAATTTTTTTACTGGATTTGTCGCAGCAAACCACAGCGCGTGTTGTACCCAAGTTCCAGCGCTGCTTACCCTGTCGACCTGCAAACGGAAAGCGACGCCATTGCGCTCAAGGAATCGGACATCGATTTTCAGCGCATGGGTCAACCAGATATGACTTATGGATGGAGCAAATTGACGGGCGAGTACTTGGCGCATATTGCTGCCAAATACTACGATGTATCGGTTACTTGTATCCGACCTTTCTCTGGTTACGGGGAAGATCAAGACCTGACTTATCCGATTCCTGCCATTGCTGCCCGTGCGGCAAAAAAGGAAGATCCTTTTGAAGTGTGGGGTACGGGCTACCAAGGCCGCGATTTTGTTCACATCGATGATGTTTTGGACTGTGTAGAATTGGCGATGGAAAAAATTCACGATGGAACGGCCATCAACATCGGTATGGGGCGCTTGTCGACTTTCCGAGAGATCATTGAAATTTTTACCCGTTTTGCCGGTTATGAACCCGAAATCAAAACCTTGTTGGACAAACCCGTTGGCGTATATTCTCGGTACTGCAACATGGATTTTGTAAAAGAAAAATTGGGTTGGGAAGCCAAGATTAGCCTGGAAGAAGGACTTCGACGCGTATACGATAAAATGCTGACCAACCAATGAGAGTAGTGTGTTTTGGTCCGGGACCTAAATTTAAAGGCGGAATTTCTAATTACAACACTTCGCTGGCCAAAGCGCTGGATGCCATCTCAGGAACGGAAGTCCACATCGTGTCTTGGACGCAGCAGTACCCTGCCATTATCCCTCGGGAGTTTATTGACAAATCGAGTCGACAAGATTTTTTGGAAGGTACAGACATCAAAACCCACTACATTACCAATTACAACAATCCCCTGACTTGGTATCAAACCTATCGGCTGATAGCACATTTGAAACCGGATAAAGTGGTTTTTCAATGGGCTATTGCCATACAAGGTTTGCCTATGGGGCGCATCATCAACTGGTTGCGGCGCCACAAAAACATCGAAGTGATCGTTGATCTGCACTTCGTGATCCAGAAAGAAAACAGCAAGATAGACCGTTTTTTTACCCAATTGGGCATTGGGAAAGCCCATACTTATCTGGTCCATGCACTCAAAACTTACCGCGAACTCAAAACACTGTATCCCAATAAAAAACTGGTACTCAGTACTGATGGTCAACGATCAAAGGGCAACCGCGAGCAAACCGTCATCCAGTTGTACCACCCGATTTATGACCTCTTCCAACCCAAGCCTGATTTTGATGTACAAGCTTTCAAAAAAGCGCAAGGGTTACGCGAACACGTCTTTTTATTCTTTGGATTTATCCGCAAGTATAAAGGTTTGCACGATGTGATTCCTGCTTTCAAAAAAGTTGCCGAGCAGCGCGATGATGTGTCGCTTTTGATCTGTGGGGAATCTTTTTGGCAAACCCTCGACAATAAAAAACTATCGACTCGCATCAAGAATACCTTGTTTGGACTGGCCAAAAAAGTGTTCTTGCAGCAGCAAGACGATGAGCGAAATTATCAACCCCTGGCCTTGGTTGAACAACTGGGATTGCAAGACCGGGTGGTGGTTTTCAATACTTTTATTCCCAATGAGGATGTTCCGCAGTATTTTCAAGTAAGCGATTGCGTAGTGCTGTATTATGAGACAGCTACCCCTTCGGGCATCGAATCTTTGAGTTATAATTTTGCTTTGCCTATTTTGGCCACTAAAGTCGGTCATTTTCCAGAAACCATCACCGATGGTTACAGCGGCTACTTAGCGGAGGCGGGCGATGTAGATTCCATGGCCGAGCAAATGTTGCGTTTTCTCGATCAGCCCATCCCGCGCGAGCACATCCGCGAGAAATCCAAGGAATTGAGCTGGGATAATTATGCGCGAAAGATACTGATGTCTTAGGAATGAGTCGATAATAAGGTGTCAAATCAGACTAGGTTATTCCTTAAAATCAAATCCTGACTGTATGAAAAACTGGACACTCTTCCTTGACCGTGATGGGGTGATCAACGAGCGCTTGCCCGGCGATTATGTGTCTAGCTGGGACGACTTTCATTTTTGCGAGGGCTTATTGCCCGCAATGGCTTTTTTTAAGGCGTATTTTGGTCGAATCATCGTGATTACCAACCAGCAAGGTATTGGGAAAGGCCTGATGAGTATAGAAACCTTGGAAAATATCCACCACCATTTGCTTTCTGCAGTACACGAAGCAGGCGGGCGGATTGATCACATCTACTATAGCCCCGATTTATCTTCTACTCCTGATCATACCCGGAAGCCTAGACCAGCAATGGGGTTTAAAGCTCGCGAAGATTTTCCGGAAATAATTTTTGAACAATCCTTAATGGTAGGCGACTCCCAATCCGATATTGCATTTGGCAAAAATTTAGGTATGAAAACCGCATTGATCCTTGGCAAAGCCGATGAGGAAGCCATTTGGATAGATACAGCTATGCAACCTGATTACCGTTTCTCCGGATTAAATGAGTTGGCAGATTTTTTGACCAGTAATTCCTTATAAAAATTCCACTTCGGTAGCGCCATACCCATAGCGCGGATGAAACTCATTTTTAAAAGTTTTGACATACGGATGTTGGAACAGTCGCGTAGCAATCGTGTCTTTTAATTTTCCCGTACCCAATCCATGGATGATAAAGACGCGTTCTACACCCATGCGCACGGCTTTGTCCAAGTACGTTTCAAAATGACGAATTTGTAGGTGTAAAATTTCAGCCTTGTTCAATTTTTTAAAATCTTCCACCAGATTTTCGATGTGGAGATCGAGCTCGGTTTGGAATTCAGCGAGGTCTTTGACTTCATTTTTGCCATGTACGCTGTTCGGGTGAACATTGGGTTTTGGACGGGCATTGCGCTGCGTATAAGACTTAAGATCCTCTTGTTCCTTCGGAGCATCAAAAGATTCTTCTTTATCCTGCATTTGTTCAAACATCCGAAAAAGATGCACCGGGCGGTCGAGTAGGGGAGCGGTCAGCACTTTACTGAAAAAAGTCTTGGCTTTTAACTTAAGTTCTTTGTGAAAACGGGTACCTTCGCCTTCAGTTGTGATGCGCCAGCATTCCATAATGACCGAAGGATTTTCGTTGAGGTCATCAAAACGCAGATGCCCAATCTGTTCAAA
>JBBRGN010000191.1:0-9385 GCA_038240665.1 Chitinophagales bacterium
CGCCAGCCACATTGACCTTGATGTCGTAAATGTTCATCGCTTCGATGATTTCCAAAGGAGCGATCACTGAAATTTGTACGTGGTTCTGCGGGAAGTATTCTTTGTAATCCTTGCCATTTACCACAATCTTGCCTTCGCCTTTCTTGAGGTAAACCCGGGCTACGGACGATTTTCTTCTACCGGTTGCATTAATTTGTTCCGTAGTACTCATCCCAAAGATATTTTGCGTTCGTCCCAGACGAACAGTTTAATCAATGAATTAAAAGTTGAATGGTTCAGGTTGCTGGGCAGCGTGTGGGTGCTCAGCGCCGGTGTAAATGTGCAATTTCTTGATCATTGCCCGACCCAAACGGTTCTTAGGCAACATGCCGCGAACTGCTTTCTCTAAAATGTCTTTTGGCTTTTTCACCAAAAGCTCTTTTGCCATTGCTGACTTCTGACCACCAGGGTAACCTGAGTAAGTCTGGTATTCTTTGTTCGACCACTTATTTCCGGTAAAACGAACCTTGTCGGCATTGATTACAATAATGAAATCACCTGCGTCGAAGTGAGTAGTGTAAGATGGTTTATGCTTTCCACGCAATACGGATGCAATGCGTGTACATAGTCGACCAACGATTTCCCCATCGGCATCAATGATATACCATTTGCGCTCCACCGTAGCCTTGTTCGCATGAACCGTTCTATAGCTCAACGTATCCACTTGATGTTGTTTTTGTTGTAAAAAAATAAAAGTATTTCAGCTTCATTGATCCACACGGCCTTAAACCATGCTCCCCATCAAAGCGGGGCAAAAGTAGATTACATTTTGGGAATAAACAAGCTTTCTTGAAAAAAAATTGAAGAAAAGAACACGTAATAGCTTGAAAAACAAGGTAAATTTTGACCAGCTTTGTAAGTCGTTAATAAACAAGGGGTCTCTGTAGAGTCTGATCTACTTTGGAGTGTCAATCAGCGGGTATAAATTTCCATCATCTTTCAAAATTTGTTTGGCACCGATATACCCCCGTACCTTACTCAAAGGATAAATGATGCTGTGCGCACCAATAATTGTACCGGGATAAACCACCGCGTTGCTGCCAATTTCTACTCGATCGCCCAATAAAGCCCCAAATTTTTTTAGACCGCTGCCCATTTTTCTTCCTTCCCATTCCACATGTACTTCATCGCCGGTCGATTTGAAGTTGGAAAGGACGGCGCCCGCGCCCAAGTGCGCACCTACGCCCAACACCGAATCACCCACGTAATTGAAATGCGGCACTTGGGCATGGTCAAATAAAATCGCGTTTTTTATTTCTGTTGAATTGCCCACCACCACATCATCGCCGATGATCACGTGGTCACGTATAAAGGCCGCATGCCGAATTTGACACCGCCTACCAATGATGGCCGGACCATAAATCAGCGCGGTTTTTTCAATAAAAGTATCCTTGCCGACCCATATCCCCGGAGCAATTTCTTGGTAATCTTCGTCCAAACGCTGCGCCAACTCCGGAATAAAAGCTTGAATCAGCGGCAGTACTTCCCAAGGGTAATGTACCCGCTGAAACAAGGCCGCGGCCACGCTGTGCCGTAGATCAAAAAGAGCGGTGGTTAAGTCGTGCATGTTGAGCGCTTTTGGGTGTTGTGGCTATTGTTTTTCAAATTTACGGAGAATACCCATTTGCTTGTCAAATGAAAATTGATATTTTTCGCAAAAATCAATTCCCATTTCATGATTGCTACCCAAGCTTGCCATCGAATGATCCCGATTTTTAGCCATATCCCCGGCTTGATTGCCGCGGAAAGCACCCGTCATGGCGGGGTGAGTACCTCTCCTTATGAGAGTTTAAATCTCGGACTTTCTACGGAAGACGATCCGCAGAGGATTGAAGAAAACCGGCAATTTTTTTTTCAAAGCCTTGGCATTACTCCCGATCAATCCGCCAGCGCGCACCAGGTGCATGGCGATGAACTTTTGATCGTTGAAAAACCTGGGCGGTATTCCGGGTTTGATGCCTTGATGACGGCCCAAAAAGGCGTTTTTTTAGCCGTTACCGTAGCGGATTGTACACCAATCTTGGTTGCCGATCCGGTAAATCAGGTTGTTGCTGGCATCCATGCGGGATGGAAAGGCACGATCGCGGCACTGGTACGAAAAACGGTGCAAGCCATGCAAAGCCATTTTGGAACCCGCCCCCAAGATTGTCTGGCTTATGTAGGAACCTGCATCGATGAATGCTCCTTTGAAGTGGACGCCGATGTGGCTGATCACTTTGCGTCGCCTTACAAACGGTGGGATGCAGCGCGTCACAAATTTTTCATCGATCTCAAAGCTGCCAATCACGATTACTTATTGGAATGCGGTATCCCCGCCGCGCAGATTGAAGTATCGCCTTTTTCAACAGTTTTACACAACGATGTCTATTTTTCCTACCGCAAAGAAAAAGGACTTACTGGTCGATTGATCAATGTGATTGGCTATCAAGATGCCACTGCCTCTTCCTGATGTTTCCACATTTCCTGGAAAATAGGGCTGTTGTGGCGAAGGTATTCAAAAGTACCTTGATCGACCACGCTGCCGTCTTTCATCACATAAACGTAATCAAAAAAGGTAAGCAGGTGCAAACGGTGTAGCGAAGAAATCACTGCCTTGTCGACAAACTCGGCAAACATTTTTTCGTAGATCAGCACCTCCGTTTTGGGATCAACGCTGCTGGTGGGTTCATCCAGTAATACAATATCGCTGTCGCGGGCCGCCAATACGCCGCGTGCCAACGCCAAACGCTGTTTTTGTCCGCCGGATAAATTCACGCCTTTTTCGCGGATATTGGACTCCAGCCCCGAAGGCAATTGTTGCACCACTTCACTGAAATGGGCGGTATCGCAAACGTGTTCGATCTCGGCAGCAGAAAAAGGCAAACCCAGGGTGATGTTGTAGGCTAGGGTGTTTTCGAAAATTTCGGGCTCTTGCGGGAATAAGGTAACATGGCTAGAAATTAAATCCAAATGGGGTCGCTGCTGGCCATCTACATGAATTTCAATGCCGTCTTGAGGTGGGTAAAGTCCGCGCAGCAAGGCCAATAAGGTGCTTTTTCCGCTACCACTTTCCCCGATTAGGGCTATTTTTAGTCCGCGAGTAAACGTTATCTCCAAATGATTCAAACCTGGGCGATAGGCATTTTCGGTCGGCGTTTCATCCAGTTCGTGTTGGAAATTAAGGTTTTTGATGTGGATGCTGCGCCAGTTTTTGGGCAACTTTTCAGGAGCTTCAGGCAGATGCCAGCGCTCGTAAGCATCCAAAATATTGGTGGTGGTTTGTACATTGGTGCGGAAGCCCACGATCTCGGTATATTGCCAAGCAATGTCGTGAAAAACGCTGGTAAAGCGCTCTACAAATCCAATCAAGGTCACCAAGCCTCCCACCAAAAACACTTGCCCGGGAACATAAGTCTGGTACACATATCCGCCCGCAATGGTGCAATAAATCAAGGCTACCACCGAATCTACATAAAACCATTTCCATTCATTGACCACTATTTTGCGACGGAAGGGTGGGAATACGTCCTGGATTTTTTGTAATAAACCAGACTCCATGCGTTTTTCGAGCCGCAGGGTGATCACGGTAATGATGTTGGAGAGGCTATCAAATAAGGTGGAGGATACCAGGTGTTCCTTTTCGTTGGTTTCTTCCAAAGCTTTGATAAAAGGTTTGTCGAATTGGATGATTAAAAAAATGGCAAAAAAGCCCAACAATATAGCGATGCTGCCAAAAAGCGGGGAAAAATACAACATGGCGATAAAGGAAAAACCAAATTTGGCCAGCGCATTGATGTACATAAAGCCATTCTCAAAAAACTCCTTGATGGAATCGTAAGCTTTACGTACCCGGTTAATGGTGGCGCCGCTGTGGTTGTCTTGATGCCATTTGACGGGCAAGTGGAGGGTTTTGTGGTAGAGCTCCTGGAGATAATTTCGGCTGATGTTGAAGGCTAATTTTCGCTCCATCACGCGGGCAATGCCGTGAAAAAACCAAAATCCCACATGTATTGCTAGGTACAGGCCAATGTATACCATCATCGAAGGGATCACTTGGGATCCTTTTTGCTGCAACTCATTGATCAGCCACCCCCAGATGAGCGGCTGACAAGCCTCGATGATGTTACTGGCACCAAACATCGTATAAATCAGTACATAACGGGGACGCTCTTGGTCAGCATATTTCCACGATGTCAACAACATCGCAATGTAGGGGTTTCGGGCGATCGCTTTCCACATGAGTCCTTCAATTTTTGCCCTGAACCATTCTACAGGAAGATAAGTTTCGCGAAAAGGATTTTTTTGTAAAAAAAACCAGCGCTAGGGCAACTCAATCCCCAGCGCTGGTTTATATTTTTTTCAAAAAAAGATTCAATTACAGCAAAAGCTATTGCTGCACCAATTTCACCTCCATTACTGGTTCGTGTTCGCCAGCGATGCCTGCTTCCTGAAGCGCGTTTTTTAATGCTTCGCGGAAATAAGCTTGGGCGTCGAGGTACAGCAAGGGTTGCACCCAAACCCGCGCCGCCAAGGTAACCGCCGTTGGTTTTACATCTACTACTGGGGAACTGACGGGCATGCCTCCTATCGCTCCAGGTACGGTTTTACCTACTGTTTCGATGATGGTACGTGCCTTGCTCATGTCTTGGGTAGGATCGATGGGTACCAAAACTTCCACCACACGTTCGGTATAGGCTGTGGTGTTTTCAATCGGGCCGCTGGTGATCGCCGAGTTGGGGATGATGATCATGCGGTTGTCGACCGTAGCCAAAATGGTCGTGAAAATTTGGATCTCTTTTACCGTACCGGAAAATCCGCCTACGGTGATGATATCGCCTACTTTATAAGGACGAAACAACAAAATGAGAACGCCCGAAGCAAAATTGCTCAAACTGCCTTGTAAGGCCAAACCCACGGCCAAACCAGCTGCGCCCAGCATGGCGACAAAAGAGGTGGTTTGGATGCCCACGATGCCGGCGGCACTGAACACAATCATGATTTTAAGCAATACGTTGACCAAACTCAAGAGGAAGGGCTGCAAGCTTTCATCGACTTTGGTTTTTTCCATACGACGCTGCATCATTCTTACAATGATGTTAGCAATCCAAAGACCGATAAATAGTACGATCAGAGCGCCTACTAATTTGGGCGCAAATTCTTGAAAAAAGCCAACGAAGGCGCCTACTTTTTGTTCTGTTTGTTCCATTTTATTTGGAGTTAAAGGGTTAAAATGCCGAATGGTGTACCGTTGCACCATTTCTAAGACATAAATTGCTGGTTGAAGTACCGCATTCTCATTTTAATTACCAAATTTTGCATATTAAAAATTAATGAATTTTGGCAAAAATGAGGTTGAGTCCCGAACAAGCTTTACAGCGTTTACAGCGCTATTGCGTGTATCAAGACCGTTGTCATCAGGAGGTGCGCAGTAAATTGTTGGATCTGGGGGTCTATGGCGATACCTTAGAAACAATTATGGCGGAGCTCATCGAAGAAGGTTTTTTAAATGAAGAACGCTTTGCCCGTTCCTATGCTCGTGGGAAATTTAGGTTTAAAAACTGGGGTCGAAACCGCATTGTGCAGGAACTTAAAGCCCGCCAGATTTCCGCTTATTGCATCCGTCAAGGCTTATCGGAAATAGAGGAAGCAAGCTACCGCGAAACCTTACAAATGGTATTGGAAAAAAAATGGGCAGCCTTGGAAAATGATGAACCTTACGCCCGGAAATCCAAAACGGCTCAGTATGCTATTGGTAGAGGATTTGAATCAGATTTGGTTTGGGATGCCATCAATGTTTGGAAAAATGCGTAACTGACTTATGGACAAGAGGCAAAACGACCTGCAAGCTTTTCTTGATGAACAAGTAGCCAAATACAATCAGCCAGGATTTATAGAAGCCGATCCCATCAGCATTCCACATCAGTTTAGGCGGTTGCAAGATCGAGAAATTATGGGTTTTTGGGTGTCCATGTTGGCCTGGGGACAACGCAAAACCATGATTGCCAACGCTCAGGAACTGATCCGCTTAATGGATGGAGCGCCTTATGATTTTATCCTCAATCACCAGGAGGAAGATCGAATCCGTTTTTTAAATTTCAAGCATCGTACCTTTCAACCAACTGATACGTTGTACTTTTTGGAGTTTTTTCAACACTATTACCGGCATCATGCTTCTTTGGAAACTGCTTTTTCGCAATTTATCCAGCCAGATTCACCGCATGTGGAAGCAGCCTTGATCGGTTTTCATGAGCTGTTTTTTGACTTATCCGACTCGCCCCAGCGCACCCGCAAACATGTAGCCACCCCAAAACGTGGCTCCACTTGCAAACGCCTCAACATGTTTTTGCGCTGGATGGTACGCCGAGATGATCAGGGCGTAGATTTTGGATTGTGGCAAAGCATCCGCGCCGATCAGTTGTTGATGCCTTTGGATGTACATGTGGATCGCATAGCTCGAAAATATGGTTTGTTAAAACGCAAACAAACCGACTGGTTGGCGGTTTTGGAACTCACTGAAACGTTAAAAACATTTGATCCAATGGATCCTGTTAAGTATGATTTTGCGCTCTTTGGGATGGGAAGTACCGGAGATTGGCTTTTACCTGGGATGTAGTCGACTTTTTTTCCACGACATAGCGCTACCCTTGCAGCTAAACCAAAAAAAAATTGCGCCCAAGACCCGGAAGTCATGGAGCGCAATTGTATAAAGCTTTACTTAGGGAATCCTATTCCTTATCAAATCGCATTTCCTGCAAAAAGTACTTTTCGTCCTCGATACGCATGTACAGATAGACGCGGAAGTTGCCGGATGCTGTGGTTAGATTTCCAATACAATACACGGATTCTTTGCCCCGTGACTGGCCTTGGTGCATTTGATTGAAAGTCGTCGGTTTGTTTTTGACGAAGAATGTTTTCAAAATCTGCACCGCTTGGGTCTTAGCGTAGACCTCTTCTTGATCCAAGATCGCGATCTCCACCGAGTTGTCCAAATAGGGTTCCAGAGCGGTCGCATTACCCGTGCTGATCGCTTTGGTGATCCCTTCCATCGTAGGCTGGTCATTCCAAAGTGAAAAAGATACCAGCAATAACAACAGGCTTTTCATGGTTGTCGATTTAATTATTGAAAAAAACCGGAATCATCCGGCGTGTTAAAGTATAAAACATTCAATATCGACTATTTTTAGTTCGCAATTGTGACGTAAAACTTCAAAAGAGTAACACATTTGCTGCAAATAACCCTTTTTAAGGTTTCTTCGCTTTTCTCCAAAGCGCTATCAAAGGATTAACTAAGCCTAAAACTGCCTTTTTCAAACGATTTACAACCAATTATAATTGCTTAGTGGCAAATAAAGTTCCCAAGAGAAAGTTAAAGTATTGCCAGCAAGTAGTAAATTGCCCTTGTCAACTCAGATGTAGTGTCGCTGGCGCAATTGGCGTTCCAACCGCTACTAAAAAAACACAAAAACACTAACCTATCATGGCGCAACGTCGCGTATTACTCGTCATTATGGATGGTTGGGGATTGGGACAAGTTCCCTCCGCAGATGCCATCGCTCAAGCGGACACCCCCTTTGTAGATGGCTTAATGGCCAACTACCCCCATTCTACCTTGATAACTTTTGGCGAAGAAGTAGGTTTGCCAGATGGACAAATGGGCAACTCGGAAGTAGGGCACCTCAACCTAGGTGCTGGCCGAGTAGTCTACCAAGAATTGGCGCGCATTAATAAAGCCGTCCGTGAGCGGGAATTGCATACCAATCCTACGCTGGTTGAAGCCATGACTTATGCCAAAACCAATCATAAACCTTTGCACATCATGGGCTTGGTTTCGGATGGCGGCGTACACTCGCACCTCAATCATTTGAAATCGCTGATTGATATGGCTGCCGAACAAGGACTGACGGAGGTCTACATCCATGCCTTTACGGATGGCAGGGACTGCGATCCTAAAAGCGGATTGGGTTTTGTTACCGATTTAGTACAATATACCGAGGGAACTCCGGCTAAGTTGTCAACGGTAGTCGGCCGTTATTACGCGATGGATCGCGATAAACGTTGGGAGCGGGTGAAATTGGCTTACGACGCCATCGTCAACGGCATCGGCGAACGCACATCAGACATCGTAGCGACCATCGCCAATCGTTATGCCGCTAATGAAACCGATGAGTTTTTGCACCCCACCATTTGTTTGGATGAAAAAGGACAGCCTTATCCCTCCATCAAAGACGGTGATGCGCTGATCTGTTTCAACTTTCGTACCGATCGTCCACGGGAAATATCCATAGTGCTCACCCAGCAAGATTTTCCAGACTTTGGCATGCACAAGTTGTCTTTGTACTACGTGACGATGACCAACTACGATGATACCTATAAAAAGGTACACGTCGTTTTTGAAACCGATAACTTGATCAATACTTTGGGAGAAGTCATTTCTAATGCCGGATTGACCCAAGTACGGTTGGCGGAAACGGAAAAATATCCCCACGTAACCTTTTTCTTCAATGGCGGACGGGAACAACCTTACCCTGGCGAGCGCCGCATCATGGTGCCTTCGCCCAAGGTTGCTACTTACGATCTTCAGCCCGAAATGAGTGCTCAAGGACTGACGGATGCTTTGCTGCAAGACATCAAAGACAAGCAACCAAATTTCATTTGTATCAACTTTGCCAACACCGATATGGTGGGGCATACCGGTGTTTTTTCGGCGGCCATTAAAGCCGCTGAAACCGTAGATGGCTGCGTCAAACAGATCATTACACTGGCATTGGAATATGATTACGATGCCATTTTACTTGCCGATCATGGCAACTCCGATTACATGATCAACGAAGATGGTACGCCGAATACCGCGCACACCAAAAACCCTGTGCCCTGTATTTATGTTAGTGCAAGGTCATCTGGCGCTACGGTTCACAATGGTAAATTAGGGGATATTGCTCCAACCATTTTATCGCTGCTGGATGTGCCGGCGCCAAAAGAGATGACAGGAACGGTTTTGATCACCCGGTAAATACTTCCCAGGAAGCGCTTTTTACCGAATTAATGATGCGGAATGAAAATTTTATCAGCAGCTAGATTCACTTTAGTGGCACTGCTTTCCCTTTTGTTGATGCAATCTTGTCAACTGATTGGCAACTCTCCAAAGAAGACGGCCAAACAAATTTATTTCTTTGACTTGGCCGGTTTTTTCAATAAAGAAGCGGCTCGACTGACGAAGTCAAAAATCAAGACCGAGAAACGCCTGACTTTTAACGATAAAAAAGATCAGCTTCCCAATGCAAAATTGGATTTTGAAAAGGAACTGGCCGTTTTTATCAATTCTGATATCAACAAGCTTTCCTGGCGCGATAAGTACCAAGCGGATAGC
>JBBRGN010000192.1:0-9330 GCA_038240665.1 Chitinophagales bacterium
CCAAGGAAACACCAAAAAGCTCTGACCACCTGAACCTTCATTCCCAAACTCTCCGGTTTTAACCTGGTCGCCTTTTTTTTGCAGCGTGATTTTATAGTCTTCAGGAATGGCGTTGGGATTATCGGTTTCGTAGGGGCTCCAAACCGAAAATAAGACCCGCCGTTCTGTTTCGCTATTGACTTGTATTCCAAAGTAACCTTCTCCAAATCCATTGGCCATAAAATACGAACCGATCACGTCATTTCTTTTGGGAACTGTTATTTCACTGTAAAACCATTGGACATCATTTAAGCCTTCGGAATGGTAGCGCAAATGCACCGATGGGCCTCTCCTACCCCAGTAGAAATAGCCCTCTTTGTTGTCTTTTACGAAAGTTACCTCTGTATTGATCGCCGATCCACTGACCGCAATGCTAGCGAGTTTGCCGAAACTCGCTCCGGTTTTGGTCAGTCCTTGGATTTGGATGGGAACATACCCTGGTTTATCCAACAACCATTCGCCTACAAAAAACTCTTTTTCGCTATTGCTGCTGACGTTCAGGGTGATTGGTCTATTCCGTATGGTGACTTTGAAGCTACTTTTTCCATTTTGGGTATTGAGCAATAGCGATAATTTCAGTTTCCCAGCCTGCGCCACGCGCAAGTACACCGTACATACCGTTTGCGGATCCGACCAATTACTTAAGCCTTGATCGGTAATTTCGCCCCCATTTTGCACCCAAGCATTGCCGCCTACGGGAATGGTTATTTTATTGGGATCGTGAGCAGGTAGTTCAGGAAATTGATGCGTGAAACCCGCCAAAAAAAGCAGGATTCTGAAAATCGAAGCTGGTATCATCTTGAGCAAGGTTGAGCAAAAGTGACGGAATTTTATTTATGGTCTGCTTAGCGAAGATGGTTATTTAAAAAACCTTTCAAAAAACAGCACAAATCATTTGGGTATTAGTCAAAAAAAAACAGCTCTGAAAGGTATAAATAGATTTTGGGACGGTTTAAAATAATCGAAACTTCCTTTAATCTTTTGACCGATATTGTGGTCTAAACGATTGCTTAACACGAATAAATTAAACGTTATGAAACGATTATTTTTTGTTGCTGCGGTCTTTGTTCTTTTTTCTTTAAGTTCATGCATACCTACGGGGGTGGGCGCTAACCTGGGCGTTCGGCCGTATTACAATGCTAGACCCTACAATTATGGTCCTCGACCTTACTATTCGCGGCCTTACTATGCTCCCAGAACTTATGTTTATCCTCGCGTTTATGTGACGCCTCGCTATGGCGGCGGTGGATACAGAGGCCGGGGAGGTTATCACCGGTTCTAAATAGTTTTGTGTAGCTACTGATCCGGACACCTGATAGAACTTCTATTGTTCGGATCAGTAGCCATAACAGACCTCCATAATCGGTTAAAAACAACGCTTCCCGCCAAAAAAGGAGCCCTCTGCAAACTATTAACTACCGCTCTATTTTTCATACAAATAGCAGAAGATTGTTTTTGAGCCCATCCGTCTACCCTTGCTCTATTCCTGTTCCCTTTCCTAAATTTACCGCTGTTTCAAAAACTGCTTAAGCTCCAATAATTCTCCAATCGAGAGATTACGGGAATCCAAAATATCACTCAGTTTAATTTGGCCCTTTAAAATAGGCGGCCAAGGCGGGGGCGAGTTGCTTGATTCCACCCCCTGCTGTTGCATGTGCTTGCGATCAGAAAAAAAATGCTCAACGTACCAATCGGCTGGAATAACGCGAATAAGAAGATCAGGATCCACCGATTCTTTTTCCAAATTAAACGACAGATTGAAATACAATTTTGCGGAGCAGGGACAAGGCAGGCGGGTATCGAAATCCCAAATCTGCAAACCACTTTTCAATCTTGCGCCATACAACACATGATAATCCCAATACACGGGAAGTTTTGGATCAAAATTCGTTTTTTGAAAATGATATTCTACCAACATTTGGGGGTGAAAAATGAAATACACGTAGGCATCTTTGCGGTTGAGTTTTTGTGCCAAATGCCAAATGTTTTCTTCACAAAAAAAAGGGTGGTAATTCATGTTTGGGAATATCGGGTATGCGATTTTGTAATGCAAAGATCCTACCGACTCACAAAAGCACTAAGATCTTTTTAAGGGATAGGAGATTTCTATGAGTTATTCCAAATATAATTAAGCTCAAGCCTAAGGGGTAATTTCGGTTCAAACGTCATCTTGATAACAAGAATATCTAAAGGTACGAATCAGTTGTCAAAAACCGACTCAATTACTGCAAGGTTTCTGTTTGATTTTTTTTTAACGCTTCTTTTATAAGTAGGCGTCTATCCATACCGTACATCAAAATCGCCAACCAATGAAAAATCTTATCTTTTTGCTTTTTATGTTGCTGTCCTTTGCACCGGCTGCTTTAGCTCAAGGCATTTTTGAAGGACATTCGGATGTAGGAGCCGTACTTCACCCAGGCAATACCACCTACGATGCCAGCACTCAATCCTATACCCTCGAAGGATCAGGTACCAATATTTGGTTTAAAAAAGATGAATTTCACTATGCTTGGAAAAAAATGACTGGCGATTTTATCCTTCAAGCCCGCGGGGTTTTGCAGGGAAAAAGTGTTGATCCGCACCGCAAGTTTGGCTGGATGGTACGCACGAGCTTGGACACCAACGCGGCGATGGTCTCCGCATCGATTCATGGAGATGGCCTTACTGCCATCCAATACCGCAAAATAGCTGGCGGGAACGTTGAAGAAGTACGCTCCCCGGTGATCATGCCCGACGTGATTCAATTGGAACGCAAAGGAGCGCGTTGGTTTTTATCCGTTGCCCGTTTTGGAGATGAATTTTGGACGGTAGAAGTACCCGATATTCAACTGCCAGATGAAATGTATGCGGGTTTATTCATTTGTAGCCACAATAAGGACGTGGTAGAACAAGTCAAATTGAGCAATGTACGCATCGTAGTGCCCCCGAAGCCCAATTGGGTGCCTTACAAAGATTACTTGGGCAGTCACATCGAGCTTCTGGATGTCGGCTCTGGCGATCGGCAGGTATTGTATTCCGAAAACGCCAGCCTACAAGCTCCCAATTGGTTGCCCGACAACAATGGCTTGATCTACAATAAAAGCGGTTTGATTTATAAAATTGATTTTGCTACGCTTAAACCAGAGGTACTTAACACCGATTTTGTCCAAAAAAACAACAATGATCATGTCATCTCTTTTGATGGAAAAATGTTGGGATTGAGTAGTTCTAGCGGCGATCCTAAATTGGAATCCATGATATATACCGTTCCTCTCAGCGGCGGCAAACCTCAAAACATCACCCCAACCGGCCCGTCTTATTTACATGGCTGGTCTCCCGATGGCAAATGGCTTACGTTTACCGGACAACGCAATGGAGAATCTGACATTTACATAGTCCCATCCAAAGGAGGCAAAGAAATTCAGCTTACTACTACCGCTGGCAACGATGACGGATCTGAGTACAGTCCAGATGGAAAGTACATTTATTTCAATTCCACCCGCAGCGGATTCATGCAATTGTGGCGCATGACGGCCAAAGGAAAAGATCAAACACGGCTCACCAATGATCAATTAAACGATTGGTTTCCGCACCTATCGCCAGATGGGAAATGGATCGTGTTTCTTTCTTACCTACCGGATGTAAAGCCGATTGATCATCCGTTTTATCGGCAGGTTTACTTGCGTGCAATGCCGGTGGATGGGAGTCAACCCCCTAAAGTGATTGCCTATCTGTTTGGCGGACAAGGAACAATCAATACCCCATCTTGGTCGCCCGATGGAAAAAAAGTAGCTTTTGTCAGCAATACAGGGATGTAAATGGAGTTATTTTTTTCAAAAAAAAGAGGTCAAAATTGCGATTTGTTAACTTTGACCTCTTTTTCCTTCAGCTGATTTATTGGGTAATCCCAAACTGGTCTTTTGATGGCATAGACAACATGCTGATCACCTTAGCAGCTCCTGGAGTTGGATCATGAGAAGCGTCTACATTTTTTACCCACGACATCATGTCTCCTGGTTTAGAAATACCCTGGATGATCCACTCAATATCGCGATTGTCGTCAATGGCCGAATCAATAAACAAGGTATACCCCATTTTATTAAGTGCCTCGATCTTGGCATCCCGAATAAACCAAGTGCCTTCGTCCTTGGTTTCCCCCCATTGGCCACCAATATAAGTTCCATTGGGGCTAAACTGATACCACATCCCCTTATTTTGACGCGCTGGGATCAATTTCTCTTGACTCATGGGAATGACATAAAACTCAAAAACCCAATAGTTGTTGGTCAAAAAACGTACAGCCTCGTTATCTCCAGGCGTAATCGCCGAAGCAGCCGAGCCTTTTTGCTCAATGCCCGTAGTAGATTTGATGCTGTCTCGATGACCTTTTACGCGGTTGCACTGTGCAAGTGAGAACATCGCTGCTAAAAGTAAGACGACCACAACTGCGCCGATCCAGATTACTCTATTTTTTTTCATGACGGGATTATTTTTTTGTTATTCACGCCTAAGGTAATTTTTTTTTTGTTTAGACCTGTTGAATTGCTCTGACAATGTCGTTTTTCGGCAGTTTTGTTGAGGTTTGCCTAGAATCAGTTATCCCCTAGTACCGACAATATTTTCAAAAACCGCTGGCTTTCAAAGTCAGGAATGACCAAGTCTGATTCATCTTGGAGGTCATCGGCTTTACCAACGCCAACCACAAAAAAATCGTCCAGTCCCGCTGCATTTTCTTTAGAATGATCAAATACAATCGTGCGATCAGGAGTCATGTTCATCTCTTTTGCTGCTTGCGTATAAACCGTTACGGGAATCGGCATCCAAGAAGGCATAGAAGATTCAGTAACGGTATAAAAGAGGTGGGTGAGTTGCAGTCGATTCAACAATTTCCGAGCATTAGGGTAAGGAGAAACAACCCCAAGAGTCAAACCCTTGTTTTTTAATTCTTTGATGAAATTCACCACTCCGTCCAGCACATGATCCGGTGTAACCTCAGCCATTTCCCTTGCCATATAGTGATCAATCTCCTCCAAAACTATATTCAACTGATTGGCATCCAAAGATTTGTTTGATTCATTAAAAAGTTGCCGCACCAGTTGAAGCCGAAAATCACCATATAGATGATCCTCCTTTTCTAGGTCATCGTCCAGCTTCCAACCATAGCGGGGAGCAAATTGCTGCAAAGCAGAAATAAAAAAAGATTGAGTATCGAGAATCACTCCTTCGAGGTTAAAAATGCAAGCCTTAATCATAAAATATTGATTTTCTTGAAAATAGGGGTTGTTTTAGAAAAATTCACCTACAAGCTAAGGTATAAATTCAATCAAATTTAGCAATTCTATTTTTGCACTTTAAACCATACCGCGTAAAAAAAGTCTAAGGGAACAAATAATAAAAAATTATTTTAGCGTTCAGTTTATATAAACTTAAAAACGCTTTTTTTTAAGGATGTTCTTTTTAGCCTTTCCATCAGTATTTGCAACTTTTATACCTAAGACAAATGATTTGTTTGGATAGCCGGTATTTGATTCTGAGATAAACCCCACGATAATCAAACTCCGCCAAACCTTTTTTATTCGCAATTTCAAAAACAATAGTTAAGGACTGAGTCGATTCGCCGCACTTTTCAGGCAATGGATTCCGCTTAAGCTGTTGAGAAAACGATATCGATATTTTTGGGGTATTCATCTAATCAAACCAAATATTTATGGACAGAAGAGCAACTATTGCCATGCTCATGGGACAATCTACTGAAAAAACAGCCGAAAAGACAGCCTTTTCAGCGCCACTACCTCCGGTTGCCGGTCTTGAGCCTTATGCTGGCGCTTGGGGTTATGAGCAAGCAGCACATTTGTTGCGCAGAGCTACTTTTGGTGTTCCTCATTCCCAAATCAATGCCTATGCTGGCAAATCCCTCAAGATTTTGTTGGATGATTTGTTCAAGGCACAAACGCTGCCAGCCCCGCCCATCAACTACGATGCTACGGATGAGGTGGTTCCGGTAGGTTCAACTTGGATCAACGCCGTTTATATTTTGGATGCCAATAAGCAAATCACCAATATGGGTTATCGCGACCGTAGTTTGCGCGCCTGGACTACTGAATTGTTGCTGGATACAACTACCGTCTCCATTCGCGAAAAGATGACTTTGTTTTGGCACAATCACTTCTCCATCAATGGTATTGCTGATCCCAAATTTTACTACAACTATATTGATACCCTGCGAAAAAATGCCCTAGGGAATTTTAAAGATCTTGTAAAAAAGATTACCGTTGACCCCACGATGCTGATTTTCCTCAATGGCAATCAAAATACCAATACCGCCCCCAATGAAAACTTTGCCCGCGAATTGCTGGAATTGTTTACCATTGGCAAAGGCCCGCTAGCTGGCCCTGGCGATTACACCAATTACACCGAAACCGACGTAAAAGAAATTGCCCGTGCCATGACGGGTTGGCGGGATATTGGCTATCGCTCTACTGATCCAGTTGTAAGCATTGGCAATGCATTTAGAGCTACTGCGCACGATATCAAAACCAAGACCTTATCTGCTCGTTTTGACAAAAAAGTAATCAACAACAATTTAGAGAAAGAATATGGGGATGTAGTTGACATTATATTTACCAAAGACGAAGTAGCTCGGTTCATTTCGCGCAAACTCTACCGCTATTTTGTTTTTTATACTATCACGGATGAAGTGGAGACTAAGGTGATTCAACCCATGGCTAAACTGTTGATAGACAACAAGTATGATATTGTTCTGGCTTTAAGAGCGTTGTTGAGCAGCGCCCATTTTTTCGAAACTCAGAATTCAGGTTTGATCATCAAAAATCCAATTGAGTTCAGTTTTGGAGCGATTCGTCAATTTGGTTGGAACATACCCAAAGATACCTTAGGGAAAAACCGTACTTTATACAGCTTGTTTCTTACCATTGCTCCCCAACAGATGGTTTATTTTAGTCCGCCGGATGTAGCGGGTTGGAAAGCTTATTATCAGGCACCGGTTTTCAACCGAATTTGGATCAACGTAACCACCCTCATTGCGCGGATGAAATATACCGATGCGTTGTCTTACGCCAGTCTAAACCTGAATGGTGTAAAACTTTACCTGGATGTGCTGGCAGTTGTCGCTACTCTGGATGACCCCGCCGACCCCAATACCATGATCAAAGACTTGGTTAAAGCCTTGATGCCCCAGCCTCTAGCGGTTGGTCAATATGCCTATTTGAAAGATGTTTTGCTACACGGCGTACCCGATTATGAATGGACCAATGCTTATTTGACTTATCAAGCCAAACCAGATGACAAAACTGCCCGTTCAGGAGTGGAAACCAAATTGCGGACGCTGGTTAAGGCCATGCTCAACATGCCGGAGTATTTCTTAAGCTAAGGAATGATTCAAATCGTACCCGTTTTGATGTAATTATTTTTCAAAAAAAGCACAACTGTCTTCCAATGAAAAGAAGATCTTTCCTCGCCGCTGGCGCAACCATAACCTTACCCGTGTTCCTCAATGGCATGAAGGTAGGGGCTCATCCTAAATCATCCCTTTTTTCTGGTATGGCGCCAGGAAACGACAAAGTACTCGTACTCATCCAAATGGCTGGTGGTAACGATGGCTTAGGCATGGTTTTTCCAATTGATCAATATGCCAACTTGACCAAAGTTCGCAGCAATATTTTGATCCCCGAAAACAAGGTGCTAAAACTCAAGGACAACTTGGGCATCCATCCTGCTATGACGGGCATGCAAAAAATGTTCAATGATGGCAAAATGACAGTAGTCCATAGTGCGGGCTACCCCAACCAAAACCGCTCACACTTCCGCTCCACCGATATTTGGAGTACGGGGTCGCCAGCCGATGTGTACATGAATACAGGGTGGATGGGGCGCTATTTTCAAACTAATTATCCGGAGTATCCCGATACTTATCCCAATAAAGATTACCCCGATCCTTTTGCCATTTCTATCGGCAACTCCGAATCGGAAACTTGTCAGGGAACCATTGTCAACTTTAGTCTTACTTTAGCTGACCCTTTTTCCCTTAGCTTACTCAATCAGGGGGGCAGCACAGCCGATATGAACACTCCTTACGGTAAAGAATTGGATTTTTTAAGGACTTCTATCTCACAAACCAATTCTTATTCAAAGGTCATTACTGCGGCTGCCAATAAAGCCAAAAACCTGGCGACTTATCCGCAAACTACGCTTGCAGGACAACTTAAAAACGTAGCGTTATTGATCGCAGGGGGGCTAAAAACCAACGTATACGTGGTTCGGATCGGTGGTTTTGATACCCACGCCAACCAAGTAGATACCACCGATTTTACTAACGGACAACAGGCCACCATTTTAAAGCAAATATCTGATGCAGTGGCGGCTTTCCAAGAGGATTTGCGCTTGTTGAAGTTAGAAGAACGGGTTGTCGGTATGACTTTCTCTGAGTTTGGTCGCCAAATCCGTTCGAACAACAGTAGAGGTACCGACCACGGTACCGCTGCGCCGCTGTTCTTATTTGGTTCCTGCGTCAATCAGCAGATTGTGGGTAAAAACCCTACCATCTCCGACAATGTGCAATCTCAAGAAGGGGTGGCCATGCAAACTGACTTCCGCGATATCTACGGATCTATTTTGGTAGATTGGTTTGGAGTAACCGTTGAAAAAGTCAAAACCCTTCTTTACAGCAACTTCACCAAACTACCGATCCTCAAAAACTGCGCTGTTGCCACTGGTGTGGAGGATGCTATTGTAGAGGCTACTGGATTGAAAATCTATCCCAATCCATTTAAAGATATGGCCAACTTACAGTTTAGCACTGCCGAGACTGCGTATGTGCGCGTGAGTCTTTTTGATACCCTCGGTAGCGAGTTGCGGGTCATTACCAGCCAAGAAATGCCAGCAGGCGATCACCAATTCCAGGTAGACGGAACGGATTTACCAGCTGGTTATTATTTCTGTCGCATTCAAGCGGGAGGAAGTGTACAGACCTTGCGGATCGTGAAGGCGGAATAAGGGAATGAATTTATGATGAATGGGCTCTCTCTTGATCTCGAGAGAAGGGTTCTTTTTTAAAAAAACAAGGATTTATCAATAAGAAAAAGGGCTTCTCTTGCAAAAGAGAAGCCCTTTGATTTTTAGTTCTGAGCAAAATTTTATAGACTTGTTTTTTGATCGCTTGCTTTCCACTTCTGCTTCAAGCTAAAATCACCATACCAACATGATCGACTGCATCATCGCTAAAGACATTGAAGGACCCTTCCAATGGATGGACATTACCGAACCCAAGCCGGTTGAGCTGGATCAGATCGCTAC
>JBBRGN010000193.1:0-9301 GCA_038240665.1 Chitinophagales bacterium
CTCTTGTACAAAAATAACGCCGAGGTTGTTGTAAGGCTGCGCGTAAGCGGGATTAGCCGCTATGGATTTTTGATAACTGCTAATCGCGGTATCGGTATCGCCCAGTTCTTCCTGGATAACGCCTTGGTAAAACAAGGCCTCAGCGCCTCCGGGATTTTCAGCAACTGCCGCGGCAAAAGCAGCGATTGCTCCAGCATAATCATCAGCGGCGTAGGCATTTTTACCTTTCAGCACCCAATCGCTTTCCTGCCCCGTCAACTGCGGTGAAATCGATAAGGTTTGCGGGTCAGGTAAAATGGAATCTTGTTTTTTAGCCCCTTGAATCACTTGCGTACACAAACGCAACAGCCCATAAGTGATGTTGTTGATGATGCGGGCGTAGGCTTCGTAGGCAATGGTATTGAGGGCATGTTCTTTTTCTACCTGTGTCCATTGTGCGCCCAGCGCCAGCGCCTCATCGAGTAAAGGGTGATTTTTTTCTCGTAAAAAGTCATTCAAATCGCGGATGGGAGATTCGAGTTGTCCTCCGGCAATTTGGTTTTTAATGGCTACAATCGTTTCGATGGACATGTTGATTATGGACAGTTGATGTAGGTTATCGATTATTTTACGGCGAGTACATTGCCCCATTGGCGTACATTCCAGGCTACTTTGGCGGTTTTAAAACCTACCGCTTGGAGCCATTCCAATTGGTCGGGGTAGGCATCAGGCGTATCGTATTTGGCGTGGTGATCCATGAGGTTGTCCCATTCTTCGACGGGCGTCCCTTGATTGGTCGCAAACGTTTTCCATTCTTCGATGATCAGCTGCGGGTAAGCGGGATCGCGTTTGGTCGCATGCAAATCCGAACTGGTCAATACGCCTCCAGGGCGAAGCCAGGAGTAGATCTTTTTAAATACTTCGGCTTTTTCCTCACTCTTCAGGTGGTGTAGGGAAAAAGCGGCGATGACCAAATCAAAACTATTGGCTGGAAAATCAGCCTCCTGAAAATAGGATTCTACGTACTGGGTATCTTTTTTTTCGGCAAAACGCTCACCACAAGCTTGCAACATCTCATTGGAGGCATCCAGTAAGGTATATTGGGCATTGGGGAAATGGGGCATCAAAAAAGCGGTTCCGTTGCCGTTACCGCAACCAAAATCTAAGATGCTAGAGGGCTGAAAACCCGCAGGGAGGGTCCTGTACAGGGCTTCGATGAGTTCTTGATAATAGGGAACCCAACGGATCATTTTTTCCGTATAGCCGTTTTTCCAAGTATTGAATTCTTGTTTGAGCGTCATTGCGGTAAGTTGTTTTTCGCGTTAAAAGGTCAAATGACCCCAGCAGCTAGATATTCATTCCTAATTCTTCTAGCTTCTCAGCAAAATTAGTTTTTTTTTGAATTTTAAGGCACGGGATGATGCGCCTTCCCGTGAAGACCAAATCAACGGAGGAAGCAAGGCAAAAAAATCAACCCCTATTTTCAGAAGGCATTTTAGTACCCTCCAGATAAGAGACCGCGGTAATGAGTCGATCGGCTTCCACATGGATTTCTCGGTAACCCACCCGTTCATGATCAACGTGAAAGGTTTCCAAGGTTTGGTTGATTTGAAAATAACCGGATGGCGTAAGATAAATCATGTGTTTGCCCCAATGCACAAATTTATCCACATGGTAATGGCCACAAAAAACATCAATAGGATCGGGATAAGCCGCCAAAATCCGTTGCAATTCAGCAGGGTTTTCCAAGGGATGGTGGCGATCCATAAAGAGTACATCCGCTAAAACAGGCGGGTGGTGGATAAAAACGATCAAAGAACCCGACAATTCCTGTAATTTTTTTTCCAACCAAAGCAATTGGATCTTTCCTAATTCATTGGGACAAGAATCGAGGAAAATAACCGTTTGTCCTCCCCAGTTGCGGGTAAAGTACATTTGTCCGTCTACCAATAGATCGCTGTATCCGTAAGCCTGAGCCAACAAGGTGGAATCATCGTGATTGCCAGGAATAACCTCGTAGGGAATACCCAACTGGTCCACGCGGGTTTTGATCCAGGCGTAGATCTCGGGATCCGCTTGGTTGTAACACAAATCGCCGGAAATAACGAGGTAATCCGGTTTCCGTTCTGCTACGGCCTGTAGGATATTGATGCAATTGGCGCGTACGTCAATCCCAAAAGTGTCTTCGCCTTCTTTGCCAACGTGTAAATCGGTGATTTGGACAATCTTCATCCTCGGTATTTTTTTTGCTGGGCTATTTACTTTTCAAAGCCTTTTTTCAAAAGCTTTATAACGTGCTTCTCACTGGAAAAGATGCAACATTAAGGATACTTTAAAAAATAGGTGCGCGCTGAGCCCTGGTAAAAAATGGACTACAACCGAGCCTATTCATCATTTCGATGGTGCATTTCCTGATGACCGAATGTTGACCAACCTTTTCAATACATCAAACCAAAATGGAGCGCCCAATGAAATGGCCAAAGCGGTGATCAACCACCCTAGGATCTTAAGCCCCCAATCTACCGGTTTTAGTTTTTTGAGTTCGTCAGGATACCAACCCAGACCCAAGGGCGATCGAGCATGGGCCAGTTGATCAGTCACTAAGGTATTGACTTGCGCCACTTGCTCCCTGGTTTCCGCATTGCTTTGAATGTTTAGGCTGTCATTGGTGCTCACGTATTGCTCGGCCATAGTGACCAATTGCTGGGTTGCTACCGGATCAGCTTCTAGCCGTTGGTAAATGGCCAAAGTATCGGCATTGAGGCCAACGGCAATCACCATACCAATTCCCACCACAAGCTGCTGGGTATGCCGTTTGAACCAGCCCGAAGCGCGATCCATCACATCATTGAACCACTGGTTAACTTTTTCTTTGAAATGATCCAGCTCGTAGTCTGCGTCGTTGAGCAATTGCTGAAGCACCTTTTTGAGGTCTTCATCGGGTAGCTGGTTGATTTTTTCCTGTAGCTTTTCTTTATCCTCGCCATTCAACACCACCGCCATTACGATCGAGTGAAAGGTATCGGGATTGAGGTAAGAAGGCGGACGCAGTTTGGCGTCTTTTGGTGCTCCATACCGCTGGCACAACTGCTTGTACAAGGGGTTGTTTTTAAATTCTTGGTAGATGCCGCCATCTTTATCCGCACTGGACAACATATGACACAAGGCCGTTTCCAGGTTTTTGCCCCGCAACGCAAATATCGAACTGATCAATTCCATGATCGTGGTCGCCAACAAACTCAACAAGAGCAGCATGAAAACGATGCCGATGACTACTTGCAATAATCCAACCATTTTTTTCTTTTTAACCCTACAGTCAGAACGTCAACTTCGCCGCTCCGTTACACTGCTATTTTTTTAATGTCGATTCAAACAACTTAAAAATCCGTTTGTACTCGTCAGCCCAGCTGCTGGCTTCAACAAAACCGTGGTCCTCTAAAGGAAAAACCGCCAGTTCCCAATTCTCTTTTTTCAGCTCGATCAGCCGCTGCGACAAACGCACTACGTCCTGAAAATGAACGTTGACGTCCACCATACCATGCAACATCAACAAATTGCCCTTCAAACCTTCAGCAAAAAAAATCGGCGAACTCCGACGGTAAGCGATGCTGTCTTCTACTGGGGAATTGAGGATATTCGACGTATAACCATGATTGTAGTGCGCCCAATCGGTCACCGGACGCAGCGCGGCTCCACTTTTAAAGGTACTCGGTGCGTTGAACAAGGCCATTAAAGTAATAAAACCGCCGTATGATCCGCCATAAATACCGATCCGCTGGGGATCGACGCCCTGTTCTTTGATCAAATAATTTGCACCATCCACCTGATCACTTAGATCTTTGCCGCCCATGTACCGATAAATTCCCGTGCGCCAATCGCGGCCATACCCCGAACTGGCGCGGTAGTCGATGTCCAAAACCGTGTAGCCCTGATCCGCCAGATAGTTGTGAAAGAGGTACTCGCGGAAATAGCTGGCCCACCACTGGTGTACGTTTTGCGCATAACCAGCTCCGTGAACAAAAATAACTGCCGCTTGGGCTTTGGATTTTTTTGCCGAACGGTACAAACGCGACGGCACTTTCACCCCATCGCTGGCCGTAAACCACACGATTTCTGGGTCGCGCCAAGGATATTGTTGAAAATCTGCCGTGGTGGAATGAGTAATCTGTTGCGGTTTGGCACTCGCTTGATTGTCCATCAAGTACAACTCCCAAGGTTTGTTGCTGTAGGAATACCGGATGGCCAGGTGTTGCTCATCGGGCGACAAGCTGACCTCATTCCCGCCAACCAAAGGGGTAATTTTTTCCAGATTTACACCGCCTACGGGCAATTTGTAAAAATGCCGTTGGTGCGGCCCTTCGGCGGTAGCGGTGAGGTAAAAAAACTGTTTGTTGCGCGAAAGTCTTGCTTCAATCACTTCAAACTTGCCCTGGGTGAGCGCTTTTTTCTCCCCTCCTGCGGTATTCAAGGTATAGATGTGGGAAAAACCGGTGACTTCCGATTGAAACCAAATCGTCTGGTTATCAGCCAACCAACCAATGGTGGCATTGCCGCCAAAAAAATTATCTACCCCCGGTCCGCCAATCCAAGCATCATCGTGTTGGTGATCGAGTTGTTTGTACTTACCGGTAGCCAGATCGAGCAATAAAATCCAGCGGTCTTTGCTGTCGAGCGCCCGCGCCGAAAAAACCGCTTTCCCATCTTCCGAAAAAACGGGGCCTTGATAACTGACCTCGCGGGGTTTCTCGTACTGTGCTTTGTAAGGATTTTTGCCTTGGTGGTACTCCTTCAAAAAAGCCGGTTTATCCAAGATTCCCTCCAGGTTTTTGGGTTCGATGGTATAAAACGTATCCCGCGATAAATCCAGGATGCCCATCTCATAGGTATCCTGCGGCGAACCCACTTTGCTGCGCGCGGTAATGTTTTCGGTAAACCCTGATTCCGTCACATAATTGGGCACCTCGGCCGATCGTGGTTCAGCGCGCTTCACCAAACGCAGGGTCACAAATTTCAGATCCGGGCTGACCTGCAAACCCGTTACCTGTTTGTTTCCCAGGTAAATTTCTTTGGGACGTTTGGCCGCCAGCAACTTCGATTGGCGTTCGCGGATGTCTTTTTGACCTTTGCGCCAACGCAACATCTCGGACAGCTCCATTTGATCCTCCTTCAATTCCTGCTCATAATCCAGCGGTTTTTTATCGGCTTTGGCCATTCCAGTTTTGAAATTGGTCAACTGCGTGGTGCTGCCGTTGGCGCTGTTCCAAAGAAAAAGGTTGCCGCTAAATTGGTAGACCACCTTGCTGTCGTCGGCCAAAAATTGGGGATTAGACTCGGTTTCAACCGTATTGGTGATGGCGGTGATTTTACCCGTTGCGAGGTCTTGCCAAAAAATATCGCCGTCTTTGGCGTACACTTTTTTGGTAAAGCTGCGGTTATAAGCGCCGCCAAAAGCCAGTTCGCGTTGTTCCTCCAGGGGTACGGGCAGGGGTTGCGCATTAGCACCCAACAGTACTTTGTAGAGGCTACGCAAGGTATCTAGCTTAGGATTCCAAGTAAAATAGACCGTTTTGCTGTCTTCGCTCCAGTTGATGTTTTCGGGAAGAAATCCCACAAAGCGGTCACCCAACATGATTTTATCGATCGACAGTGTAGGGCGAGCGGTTTGCGCGCCCAGGGCGAGGGACAAACCAAGCAGGGCAGTTCCCAGCAGCCAGGATTTGGTGTTCATAAAAGTGGCTTTTTTGAGCAAAAAAAATTGCTGGGGAAAGCTACAAAAAAAGTGGGAAAATGAAAGGTGGTGTGGAAAAATAGGGCTTTTGAAAAATGAGGGGGACTTAGAAGGGGCTTATTTTTTAAACCCACTGTACAAAGGGTGCGTTGACCTTGGCCATTATGCAAGCTTTTTAAAACCCCCGACCCCTAAAAGGGGCGCACAACCTGCTAAATCCCCCCACCTTGCTCGTTTCTGGCCACGGTCTGGGTGGGTGAATACCGAAATACGCTATTGCTGCATTTTCCTCCATGTCAAGGCTCCGAAGACCAGCAGCAGCGCCGCCTAAACGGCTGTAGCCCGCATAATTGGTTTTTTTTCAAAGGTGCGTAGCACCGTAACCTTTGCCTTTTAGTCCCTGTTGCGGTGCTACGCACCTTTCGTACACAACCTGGACATGGTTGCTACAGACGTCAAGGCGGCGCTGCTGCTGGGGATGGCTACGGAAAGATGCTAAAAATTTTTGGTGTTTTGCATGGGTGCGTTGACTTCGACTGCCATGCAAGCTTTTTAGAACCCCCGACCCTTAAAACCCAATAACCCAGAAGGGATAATCCCACCTTTTTTCCTAACAAAAAAAAGAGCCGCGATTGCTCGCGGCCCTAAATACGGTTCATGGGAAATGTCGGATAAAAAATCGTTTTAAAAGTTATTTTACTACCGCCAAGCGCTGCGTAGTAACCGCATTATCGCTTTGCAAACGCACCAAATACGTTCCTGCAGGGAGCTTACTCGTATCTACGGGAAGCTGATGAAAACCGCTGCTTTCGGCACCTTGGAAGAGGTTTTGTAACAGTTTTCCGTCCAAGCTGAACAAGTCGATGCGCAGTTCGCGGGTGGTACCGATGGAGTAGGTCAAGGTGGCCAAATCCTGGGTAGGATTCGGGAACAGGTTGACTTGTGCGAATACCGTTTCGGTAGTCGTTACTTCGCGGATGGCGGTGGTGACACTGGTGCTGGCGTAGTCGCTCAGTTGGTTATTGCCCATCACGTCGCCAGCGGCGTTGAAGTAGGTAATGGTCAGTGGCGGTAATTTGCCAGCTGCGCTGTTGCTGCCGATTACGATGGCCAAGCTTTTGTCTTGGGCTTGGGGACAAGCGTCTTCGCCTTGGGCATCGGGAAATTCTACGTATACCGTGGTTGCACTCATCCAGGCGCTGGCCAAACAAGATTGGTTGCGGTGGAGCTCCTCGCCTTCCAATCTACCGGCGCTGGTAGCAAAGAAGTAGGCATCAGCGGTAGCAGCAGCATCGCTTTGCAAGCTGATGGCAACGGCGGCTACTTCGTCGCGGTATTTCGAGCTTGGGTCGATACTCAATTGTAGAGCGTGTAGTTGAGCTGGTATTTTTCCAGTTATTACGCTAACACCGTGATCAATGAAGATGCTTTTCCACTTTAGCGTGTCCCGGCAATAAGTACCGTCGCAATAGTTGACTTGTAGTATGATGGCGCTGGAATAAGCCATGCTAGCTGCTACCCAAAATTTGATGTCGTTTACTGCGGGTGGACTCAAAGTCAATACCGCTACGCTGGTCATCGATAGGGCGGGTGCGCCGTCGATGCTGTAGTATCCAGGGCTCAATCCGGCAGCAGCTTGGATGCTAATCGAGCAAATTGGTTTGCTAGAAGGGTTCACATAATCGAAGATGCCGATTTTTTTATTGTGCCCATTTTTGAAGGTCAATTTCCACTCGCCACAGCAATCGCTGGGTTTGGTTTTGCAAGCTTGGATTTTGATTTCCTTCACGCATTTTTCGCCGTTGGAAAAATAAATGGTAAAGGTTACCAGCACAATACCCGTCGTGTTGGTGGGGGCAGCGTCAAAACAAAGGGTCATCTGTGGTGCGCAATTGTTGGGAGTAAAGCCAAAACTGCTTTGTCCTTGGTAGGCACCTAAGCTGGCTGGGCAATTCCAGGAAGCACTGCTGATCACGCCGCCTTGTACTTGTACGTCTAGCAGTTTGACTTCGCATTCGGTCGTTAGGTTGACACAGCATCTGCCCTGGACGGGTGTTACTTTGGTTTTTTCGCAGCAAGTTGATTTGCAACCTTGGATGTTGATTTCCTTCACACATTTTTCACCATTGGCAAAATAAAGGGTAACGGTAACCAGGATGTTGCCGCTGGTATTCGGGCTCAATGGATCAAAACACAGGGTCATTACCGGGATGCAATTGTTGGGGTTAAAGCTGTAGTTGCTTTGGCCTAGATAGCTGCCTAAGCTGGCTGGACAGTTCCAAGAAGCGCTGCTGATTACGCCGCCTTGTACTTGTACTTGCAATTGTTTCACTTCGCATTCGGTGCTGAGGTTGACGCAGCATTTGCCATCGACTTGGGTCAGTTTGGTTTTTTCGCAACAAGCGGGTGCTACTACGGCTGCGCAAACCACGTTGGAAGCGGCGGCAGTAAGCGGCGTGTAAGTGATCATGCTGTTGATGATGTATTTTCCAGCACCCCGGGCAGCAAAATCATTGCACACTTGCTGGTTGACCTGGGCGTTGGCAGCGGAGGTGGTTTTAAAGCTGGCTTGGAGCGTACCGGCACTGGAGAGCGCATACGCAGCTCCGTAGGCGATACCGAGGTTGTTGCCGCTACCGGCGTAAGGCCAGGTATCGGAGGTCGTTCCCACGTTGGTTCCCAAGGAAGCCAATACTTTGAGGTTGTTGCCCGCCATGGTGTTGGCCGTTCCGGTGACTGCCGGGGTAGCCAGCACTGCGTAAGCATAGCCAGTCGGGGTATTTACGCCAAACTGGGAGCCGCGAGGTGCTGCACGGTTGAGGATCTTCCAGTCGTTGGGGGCGTCGTTTTGCGGCAGCAAGTCAACCTTACGGACATCGTAAAGCGGGCCAGTACCCGTATTTTTGAAGTTCAAGCGGTACCACAGTGGTGCTCCAGCGGTGATGCTGGCTGCTGCACCCCAGGTGCTGTTGTTGGCGCTTACTTCCTTGGTCAGTTCGGTTCCGTGAGTGACGTTGACGACCACATTGACGACGTTTGAGGGTTGAGTAGTCGGTACGTTACCGCCTGCTCCAGTGTAGCTGTTGGGTACGATTCCACTAGCAGCATCGGGCGCTACTTTTACGTCAAATTCGATGTAGTAAAAAGGAACGCCTTGGGTACCGTAAGCGCCGCAATTGGGGTAGTAAAAATTCTGACAATTGGCAGGAATGTTCAAACCTGACCAAACCAAAGTGTTGCCGGTAGCGGTAGGGAGTGGTACTGCCCAAACGGTTGTTCCAGATCCGCCGCCGCAAGGTGGGTTGTAGTTGCTGCTAGAGTAAGCGATTTGGTTGCCTACGTAGATGAGGTTGGGATCAAGTACATCGGTCAGGTTAAAACCAGTAGCGTTGGCCGAGCCGATGTTTTGTACCCGTAGGCGGTAGCGGAAGGTCTGACCAGGCAGATAGTTTACTTGCGGACTACAAATGTCTTTGAACAAACACAGGCTGGGCGCTGGCGCAGTTGTTACAAAACTCACACAGCTTTGTTGGGCAGGGATTTGGGTAGAAGTTAAGTTGGCGCAGTTGGTAATCGTGGTGTTGGGGGCTACGC
>JBBRGN010000194.1:0-9262 GCA_038240665.1 Chitinophagales bacterium
CCCAGTTCAATTGTCGTTTGACAACAAAGGCCGGCTTTGGGTGGCCACCATGCCCACTTATCCGCATTACAAACCTGGCGACGCCAAACCCAACGATAAACTCCTCATCCTTGAAGATACCAACAATGATGGCAAAGCCGACAAGCAAACTGTTTTTGCGGATGGGCTGCACTTGCCATTGGGCTTTGAATTGGCACCGGAGGGCGTTTACGTTTCTCAAGGTACCAACCTCAAACTCTTTACGGATACCGATGGCGACGACAAAGCCGATAAAGTGGAAATCCTACTCAGCGGTTTTGATGACCACGACACCCATCACAACAGCCATGCTTTTTGTGCCGATCCCTCCGGAGCTATTTATTCGGGCGAGGGCGTCTTTTTACATACCGATGTGGAAACGCCTTATGGTACGGTAAGAGCTACCAATGGTGGTTTTTATCGCTACAGCCCTCAATTGCACAAACTGGAAAGAACCGCACAGTTGGCCATCCCCAACCCTTGGGGCATTGCTTTCGATCTTTGGGGTCAACCGTTTTTTGCCGAAACTTCTAGTCCGGATGTGCGCTGGATGATGCCGGGTACGGTGTTGCCGCGTTATGGCGAGGCTACCCATAAAAGCGTGCAATTGATTGAAAAAGACCACATGGTGCGTCCTACTTCGGGATTGGAATTTATCTCCAGCCGCCATTTTCCTGATGATGTTCAAGGCGATTTACTGATCAACAATACCATCGGTTTTTTGGGAACGAAACAACACCAGATCTGGGATGAAGGAACGGGTTACAAAACCAAACACCGGCAAGATTTGCTGGTTGCGGAAGACCGTAATTTTCGTCCGGTAGACCTAGAGTTTGCTCCGGATGGTTCGTTGTACATTGTCGATTGGCACAACATCCTGATCGGACACATGCAGCACAACGCCCGCGATCCCCTGCGCGACCATGTGCATGGCCGGATTTACCGCATCACCTATCCTTCGCGACCATTGGTGACGCCAGCAAAAATCGATGGCGCCAGCATCGAAACGCTGTTGGGCAACCTCAAACTCCCCGAATACCGCAGCCGCTATCGCACCAGAAGAGAGCTAAGGGGAAGAAAAGCAGTGGAAGTTTTACCTAAGCTAGAGCAATGGCTCAGTACGTTGGATAAAAACGATCCGCAATATGAACACTACCAATTGGAAGGCCTGTGGGTGAGCTGGGGTTTGAATAAAGTGAACCAACCTTTGTTGCGCCAATTGCTCAAAGCCAAAGATTATCACGTAAGAGCTGCCGCCGTGGAGGTATTGCGATTTACCGGGCATCAGGTCAAAGATCAAGCAGAATTGCTGATGCAGGCGGTGCGTGATGAAAGTAACCGGGTGCGTTTGGATGGCATTGTAGCCGCTTCTTGGGTAGGGAAAGAAAAAGGGCTGCCCATCATGGAAGAAGCCAAAAAGAAGCCATTGGATGATTGGATGGTATATGCTTATGAAGCAGCAGTGGCGCATTTGAACGACAAAGCGGTGGCCAAAGTAAAAGAAGTCTACAGCACTACCAATCTTAAGGGCAAAGATTTTGAACGGTTTAATCAAGGCAAAACCATTTTTTCCAAAGAAGGGTATTGCATCACTTGTCACCAAGCAGATGGGAAAGGGCTTCCGGCTTCTGGTTTTCCGCCTTTATCCGGTACGGCCTGGGTAACCGGCAATGAAGATCGGCTCATCAAAGTCATCCTCAAAGGCTTGATGGGGCCGCTGGAAATCAATGGCAAAAACTACGATGGACAAGTACCGATGACGCCGTTTGGTGGCCTGCTCAATGACGAGGAAGTGGCCGCTGTCGCCACCTATGTCAGAAACTCTTTTGGGAACTCCGCCTCGGTGGTTCAACCCGAAAAAGTCAAACTAATCCGTTCTGCACTTAAAGGAAAAAAGGATTTTTACCAAAGTGCCAAACTATTGAAAGAACATCCTTTAGAACCAAGTAAAGGCAAGTAATCTTAGAACCAACTAATATTCAAATACAAATGGAACTATCGATTCACAACTGGATGCGGGCCGAAACCATCGAAAAAACGGTGGAACGCATCGCTTCATTGGGCTATGAAAAAATAGAAATACAAGGTACTCCTGATGCTTACGACACCCAATATGTCGGCAAACTGCTGCATGATCACGGCATGTCTTGCTGGGGTTCCGTGACGCTGATGTTGGAAGACCGCAACTTGTTGGCAAAAAACAAAGCTCAACGCGCCAAATCGGTACAGTACGTCAAAGACATCGTTACCATGGTTAAAGAACTGAACGGAACGATGGTGTCAGTAGTACCAGCCACCGTGGGCAAAATCATCCCCGAGGGTCGACCCGACGAAGAATGGCAATGGGCCATCGAAGGGCTGCAAGAAATCTACGCCTACTCCGAAAGTTTGGGTATTCTTTTGGGCATCGAACCGATCAATCGCTTTGAAACCTATTTCATCAATCGCGGTGATCAAGCCTTGGCTTTGGCCGAAGCGGTGGGACCCAATTGTGGCGTTTGTTTGGATACCTTTCACATGAACATCGAAGAAGAGGACATGTACGAAGCCATCCGTCGAGCCAAAGGGCGTTTGGTGGGCTTCCACGTAGCCGACAACAACCGCATGGCTCCAGGCATGGGCAATCTGGATTGGAAAAAAATCATCGCCACCCTCCACGAAATCGGTTATGATGAAGTGCTTTCGGTGGAATTTTGTTCGCCCGTGGATCGCACGCCTGCCAATCCTCACCCCAACTCCATCGAAACCAATCAAGAAGGATTGACACCCGAACAAAAGAAATTCCTAGAAGACCACGGAAGTTCGGCAGTGACGGAAGAGTTTTACACCATGTTGACCAAAAAATCAGCGGAAACCCTAAGATCGTTCCTATGAAAATTGCCAACATAGAAGCTTTTTGGTTGCGTTGCCCCATCGCTAAGGAAAAACAACATACTTCGGATTACGGGCTACTAACGGATTTTGACATGACGCTGGTGGTGGTTACTACGGAAAGCGGATTGCAAGGTTTTGGGGAGGCCAAGGCTGCGGTAGGCTCTTCCGGCGTATGTGCTTCCATCGTCACATGCGTGGAACAGGAACTCAAACCGCTCCTAGTAGGAAAAGATGCGCGCCACATTTCCCGGATTTGGGAACATGTTTACAACGGAACACGCGATCATTACGCCCTGTCCCGAGGCCGGAAATTTCCTATCCTTGGTCGGCGGGGTCTCACCATTTCGGCGATGAGCGGCATTGATACCGCCTTGTGGGACATCAAAGGCAAAGCCCTAGGCGTACCGGTGGTAGAGTTGTTAGGCGGCGCTTGTCGGGAAAAAATGGAAGCCTATGCCAGCGGAGGTTGGGCCAGCGCCGACAAAATCGGGGAACAACTCAACAGCTATATTGAAAAAGGATTTAGTGGCGTAAAAATGCGGGTCGGCATCATGGACAATACCGTTGCTGAAAGCGTGAAACGGGTGAAAGCCGCCCGGGAAGCCATCGGCGACCACATCAAGTTGATGACCGATGCTCATGGCACTTTTAGCGTACCCGAAGCCAAACAATTTTGTCGCGGCGTAGAAGACTGCAACTTATACTGGTTTGAAGAACCCATCAGTCCCGACAATCGGCATGGAACCGCCGAGGTAAGGGCGTCCACTTCTATTCCCATCGCCGCCGGTGAAAGCGAATACACCGCATTTGACGTAAGAGACCTGATTGAAGTACGGGCTTTGGACGTGTTGCAACCCGATTCAGCGATCATTGGCGGCATCACAGAATCCATGCGGGTAGCGCATTTGGCGCATACCTACCAGTTGGAATTGGCACCTCATTGTTGGGGATCGGCCTTTTCTTTTATGGCTGGGGTCAATGTAGCCTTTGCTTCCCCGGCAGCCGTGGTGATCGAATTTTCATCTGGTGGAAATCCGATGATGTACGACTTGGTCAATGAAAAAATAACCACAGAAAACGGTATGATTACCGCACCCACGGCACCGGGTTTGGGCATGACGCCCAACTGGGATTTTGTACACGAATTCAAGCAAAAAATCTAGTCCAATGGCAAAAGCAATCGGAATCAACCATGTGGCGCTGGTGGTCAGTAACCTGGAAGCAGCCTGTGCGTTTTATGAAAAAGAATTGGGGTTGGAAGTTATTCCCGCTTTTTTATTTGACTACCCAACCGCTTTTTTCAAAATCAATGAAACCCAGCAACTTCACCTCACTGAATGGGACGACAGCTACTCGTTTAGAGGGCATGTTTGCATGCAGGTGGACGACATCAACACCATTTTTTGGCGCATGAAGGAACTCGGGGTGATCGATACTTCGCCATGGGGCAAAGTAAGACAACTGCCCGACGGCCCCATTCAGATGTTCGTCCGCGACCCTTCTGGTAATTTAGTGGAATTGTCTTGCAAGCCAGGTTTCGAGATTGACCCCACCATTTTTGAAGATGAATTGTTTCAAGCCGGTATTTACGTCTCCGGGCGCAACGATTTTCGAGGTTATAAATCAAAAGACGCGACACTGTATCATTAAAATGAAACAATACATCCTACTTTTAGAGACCATTGCCGAGGAAGCTTACCAATTGCTTTTGCACGCTGAAGACATGGAGCTGGTGAAGGCTTACGAAGGGCAGTCTACTGCGGAGCTATTGAGCAAAATCGATGCCGTCATTACCCGAGGCATTGGTCAGGTAAACGAGGCCTTGATGGATGCTTGTCCACAGCTTAAAGTCGCAGCCCGCTGTGGCGTGGGGCTGGATAATGTCCAAGTAAGCGAAGCCAGCAACCGAAAGATCAAAGTGGTCAATGCACCTGGATCTAATGCCTCCACGGTGGCAGAACACACCATTGCATTGATGTTGATGCTGGAACGCAACCTTTATCAAGCGCTCAGCGAGGTCAAAAGCGGCAACTGGGCAGCTAGGAGCAATTTTAAAAGCGATGAATTAGGTGAAAAAACGCTGGGAATCCTAGGGTTAGGAAACATCGGTTTAAAAGTAGCCAAAATCGCGGAAGCCTTGGGTATGCGGGTCATCTACTGGTCAAAATCGCCCAAGAACGTACCCTATACCGCGGTTTCCAAAACCGAACTCTTGGCTACTGCGGATGTCATCTCGCTCCATGTACCGCTGACGCCGGAAACCGAAAACCTAATTGACGCTGAAGCTTTAGCGACCATCAAGCCTACCGCCATTCTGATCAATACTGCCCGCGCACAAGTTGTTCATAAAACGGCATTGGTTGAGGCGTTACAGTCGGGAAGATTGGCGGGTTATGGTGCAGATGTCCCTACGAATCCTTTCCCGGCCGCTGATGACGAACTCATTTCGCAGCCCAAAGCGCTCATTACGGCCCATGTCAGCAGCCTTACCGCTACCACTTACAAAAATATGTGTGTAACCACGGTGAACAATGTTTTGGCCATTTTGCGCGGACAAGCTCCGCAATCGGATTGTATTTTTAACTTAAAAGACTTGATCTAATTCCTACACCAACGCTTAAAAACCTTGTCACTATGAATCGTTTCGCAAAATCTGGTTTTTTTCTTTGGTTGCCCTTGCTTTTATTGGGCGCCGGTTCCTTTACTGTCGTAAGGTTTTTTCAGACCGACTCTAAAATCAGCAAATTAAAGTTGCAACCCGATTTTGTAGCGGAACATATTTATTCCCCTTCTGAAAACAAGCAGGGTTCCTGGGTGTCCATGTGCTTTGATGACAAAGGGAGGATGCTGGCTTCCGATCAATACGGCGGTATTTTTCGTTTGGAGATCCCCGCCATAGGTTCTAAAGACCTGACGCCAAAAATTGAAAAAATACAAATTGGTAACGATACCCTCAATTTTGGGGCGGCACATGGCTTGTTGTACGCTTTCAATAGTTTGTACGTGATGGTGAACAATCGTTCCAGCAAGAATTTGCCCAAAACCAGCGGTTTTTACCGTTTGCAGGATACTGATGGCGACGACCATTACGACAAACTCACGTTGCTAAAAGAATTGAAAGGAGATGGAGAGCACGGTCCGCACAGCATTAAACTATCGCCGGATAAAAAATCGCTGTATGTAATTTGTGGGAATCATACCGATCTGCCCACTATGGATGCCTATCGCTTGCCGTCTACTTGGAAATACGACAACCTCTTCCCGGAGATCAAAGACCCGCGTGGCCACGCCAACGACCGCAAAGAACCTGGCGGTTGGGTGGCCAATGTCAATCCCGAAGGAACCAAATGGGAATTGATTTCTGCTGGATACCGCAATCCATTTGACATGGCTTTTAACGACGTCGGCGACCTTTTTGTCTACGACGCTGATATGGAATGGGATTTTGGGATGCCTTGGTATCGCCCTACCCGGATTTGTCATGCGACCAGCGGTTCGGAGTTTGGCTGGAGAACTGGCGATGGCAAATGGCCCGCTTATTTTCCCGATAACTTACCTCCGGTGATCAACATTGGTCAGGGTTCACCGACCAATTTGCTCTACCTCAAAGAGGCCAAGTTTCCCAAAAAATATAAAAACTCCCTGCTGGCTTTTGACTGGAGTTTTGGCATCATGCACGCCATTCACCTCCAGCCCAGCGGCTCCACTTATACCGCTGAGCGAGAAGAATTTCTTTCCGGTGTACCTCTTCCATTGACCGATGGAGCCATTGGTCCGGATGGAGCCTTGTATTTTCTCACCGGAGGCCGGAGGCTGGAATCTGATTTGTACCGCGTCTATTACAACGGCAAAGAAAATACCTCTGCTAGCGAAACCTCCGTTTTGACCAATGAAAACACCTTGCGGAGAAAAATAGAAGCCTATCATCAAACGCCCAATCCAGAAACGGTCAATGCAGTTTGGCCATACTTGGGGCACGCAGACCGCAACATTCGCTATGCCGCTCGGATTGCCGTTGAACACCAGCCGGTGGCCGAATGGAGAACCAAAGCCTTAGCAGAAAAAGAACCCGTAGCACTGACCAATGCATTGATTGCCCTCTGTAGAACCGGTGAAGCTGCTGATAAAACCGCTATTCTAAATGCTTTGAGCGCCATCAACTACAACGCATTGACCGAAAGCCAACAACAAGATATCCTGAGGGTCTATGAATTGGTTTTTGCCCGATTTGGCATGCCTGAGCACAATCAAAAAAGCAGCATTGCGGCCTGGTTGGATGCGCTTTATCCTGGCAACTCTGTTGAATTGAATAAAGCGTACTGCAAATTGCTGGTGTTTTTGGAAGCTCCTTCGGTGTTGCCCAAAACCTTGGTGTTGATGGATAAAAAAGAGGAGTACAACGTCAATAAAGACCTGGCTACCAGCTCCGAAGATCTCATTTTGCGAAACCCACAATACGGATTGGACATCGCCAAAATGCTGGAAAAAATGCCAGCACCCCAGCAAACCTATTTTGCGATAATGTTGGCAAAAGCCAAAACTGGTTGGAAACCAAACTTGCAGAAACAATACTTTGCTTGGTACCAAAAAGCCTTTACCTATCGCGGCGGCAACAGTTACATTGGTTTTTTGGACAAGGCGCGCAAAATAGCGTTGGCCAACGTTCGTGCTCACAAAAAGAAATACGATCAGCTTTCGGGCGGAGATTTACTTACCGAATCAGGCAATGACATTGCTCGCGAAGATTACCCCCAGGGGCCCTGGAAAAACTACAAGTTGAGCGACATGGACACCATTTTTAACGCAGAACTGAGCCAAAGAAACTTCAAACGTGGTAAAGCCATGTTCATCGCCACTTCCTGTTCGCGGTGTCATGCGGTAAAGGGCGAAGGTGGAAATATTGGACCTGATCTGACCCAAATTGGAACCCGCTTTAGTACCAAAGACATGCTGGAGGCCATCATCGAACCCAATAAAGCCATCTCCGACCAGTATGCTGCGACCCAATTTCAGTTGAAAAACGGACAGAGCTTGGTAGGAAAAATTACCAATCAAGACAACGATTTTTATTACATTTCTCAGAACCCCTACGCACCGGACTTTCTGGTGAAAGTGGAGAAGAAAAATGTGGTGTCAAAGGACTATTCAACCGTATCTTCGATGTTGCCAGGGTTGATTAATTCTTTAAACAAGGAGGAGTTGAAGGACTTGATTGCTTATTTGAAAGCCGGCGGGGATGCAGGGAGTGGATATTTTAAGTAGGATATCACCTCTCTACATGATAATTTAAAAAATAACCAATGGAACACAAAGCCATATCCCTACGACCCTTTATCGGAGCAAAAAACTTCGAGGTATCTAGAAGTTTTTATCGAGAATTAGGTTTTGAAGAAAGCATTATCGGGCATAATATGTCTTATTTTAAAATCAAGGGACTAGGGTTTTATTTACAAGATGCTTACGTTCAAGATTGGATCGACAATACCATGATTTTTTTGGAAGTGGATGATGTAGCACGCTATTGGCAGGAGCTACGGGCTTTAGAACTTCCTACAAAATATGAAGGCGTGAAGCTAACGCCCATTCGCGACGATGATTGGGGGAGAGAATGTTTTTTGCACGATCCATCGGGGATTCTGTGGCATTTTGGGGAGTTTTATACCAAGGAATAATTCAACAATAACTCAGTAATTTCCGGTTTAAGACATGCATGTATTTTTAAAACATCGACAAGGTCATTTTAGCAAATTGAACCCCTGAAAAAGAGTATTCTCGATGCTGGTTCCAGACGGAATGGGTACGTGTACATTTTAAACCGGAAATTGCTGCAATTGTCAGGCAACTGCATACCCGGTTTTTTCCCGGGCATATTCCGGTACAACCCCCAAAACGATATCCGTTTTGAGGACACCTTTTTCAATCAATCATGTAGCTACGGGGATTTTGGTTCAATTTTCCCTACCCCGCTACCTCCCCAAACCGCCGTTTTCTCAAATATCCAAACCCGAAAATGGCAATAAAACAGAAAAAAGTCAGCAAGTACCACAGTGTTTTAAAGCCCCAGTGCTCCACTACCTGCATACCAATGGTTGGCGAAGCAATTTGCGCAATGGAAAATGAAATAGAGTACAAAGCCATGTATTGACCCCGATTGGCTGGAGTAGACCTTCCCAAAGCAATGGAATTAGCAAAAGGTAGGTTCAACATTTCCCCCAAAGTAACCGCAACTACGGATACAAAAGCAATGGCAAAAACGCCAGGAACCAAGTTGTGTACCAAAAATGCCAAACCGATCAGCCCTGCGCCCAGCATCACCAAATTCATTTTGCGAAAACGTTGTTCCAGTTTAAAAACCAAAGGCATTTCAACC
>JBBRGN010000195.1:0-9185 GCA_038240665.1 Chitinophagales bacterium
CGAAGAGTGAGCGCCTCTTGCAGCATCGCCAGCTGCTCCTGTGCTTTGTCGACCTCGCCAGGGAACATCGCAGTGGTATAGATGGTCGTGATCCCAGCGATGGTCAAGGTAACAATGCCTCCACCAATCAACAGGATCCCAACCGTCAAGAACGGCGCAATCCGCAGCAGCAAGGCAATAACTCGGCTCGCCCAAATCCTCAACAAGGACAAGGCCAGCAGCGTCCACCGCGTACGGATCGACCGGATGCGCGTCCAGAACGACGTGATCAACCCAATAACAACTCGGGAGAACCACGCACCGAACGGCCGCCAAGACAAAATCAGCCGGAGCGCCCCAACAACCAACAACCTGATCGTCAGAATCGACCTGATCGACCAAAACAGGACAACAATCGCCCTCGAAACAACAACGAGGGGCAGCCGCCGCGAAACGATCAAAGAAGACCAGAAAATGAGGGCACCGGGAATCCCGAACAGAATGGACTAGACCAACAAGGGAATCCTAATCCAAACCGGAAGAAGAAAAACAACCGGAATAAGCGAAGGAACAAAAATCCTAATCAGAACCCTAATTCAAATCCTAACCGCGATAATCAACCGCCTAAGGAATGAGTAGTGGCGGGAACATTTTGGTGAAAAAATCGCCCAAGTGTTCCCACCACTACAAGTCTGATGATGTTTAATGAAATAGAAGCCCTAACTTGTGGGCGATTTTTAGTAACTCATCCATAATCGTTATACCATGCAATACGATGTGACCGTCATCGGCTCAGGTCCCGGTGGTTATGTAGCCGCCATACGTTGTGCTCAATTGGGATTAAAAACCGCCATCATCGAGCGTTACAACGCGCTTGGAGGTACCTGCTTAAATGTGGGTTGTATTCCTTCCAAGGCTTTGTTGGATTCTTCTGAGCATTACCATGCCGCTAAGTCTACTTTTACCGAACATGGTATTGGCCTTAACGACCTCTCCATCAATATGCCGCAAATGATCAAGCGGAAAAATGAGGTGGTTAGCCAAACCGTGAAAGGGGTGGAGTTTTTGATGAAAAAAAATAAAATCGATGTGTTTTATGGCCATGGTTCTTTTATAACCGCCAATAAAATCAGCATCGCTAAGAATGACGGTACTACCGAAGAGATTGAAACGGCTAAAGTGATCATCGCTACGGGTTCAAAACCAGTAATGCCCGACAATTTTCATTATGATAAAAAACGGGTGATTACTTCCACGGAGGCGCTCAACATCCAGGAAGTTCCTAAGCGGATGGTGATCATCGGTGGCGGGGTTATTGGATTGGAATTGGGCTCGGTGTATGCGCGTTTGGGAACCCAAATTGAGATCATCGAATTCATGGATCGCATCATCCCTACCATGGATCCCGATTGTGCCAAAGAATTGCAACGCTCCATGACCAAAATGGGCGTGAATTTTCACTTTAAACACATGGTCACTGCGGTAACACCAACCGAAAACAGCGTAACGGTTGAATACCAAAAACGCGACAGCGAAGATAAATTTACTGTTGAAGCGGATTACTGCTTGGTTTGTATCGGGCGCAAACCTTATACTTTTGGTTTGGGTCTGGATAAAGCCGGCGTACAACTCGATGAAAAAGGCCGTGTAGTGGTTGACGATCACCTTCAAACCAATATCTCGGGTATCTACGCCATTGGGGACGTAGTTCGCGGCGCGATGTTGGCCCACAAAGCCGAGGAAGAAGGCGTGATGGTGGCTGAGCTTATTGCCGGACAAAAACCGCACATTGATTACAACTTGATCCCTGGCGTGGTGTATACTTGGCCAGAAGTAGCCAGCGTTGGTCGTACCGAGGAGCAATTGACTGCTGCCGGGATTGCTTACAAAGTAGGTAAATTCCCTTTCAAAGCCTTGGGTCGTGCCCGCGCAAGTATGGATACCGAAGGTTTGGCAAAAGTGTTGGCGGATAAAAATACCGATGAAATTCTGGGCGTACACATCACCGGGCCACGTGCTGCGGACATGATTGCAGAAGGAGTCGCCTTGATGGAATTCCGCGCGTCGGCCGAAGATGCTGCCCGGATGAGTCATGCCCACCCCACCTACACCGAAGCATTTAAAGAAGCTGCTTTGGCGGCAACGGATAACCGCGCGTTACATATTTAAGTGGTCAATGCTAGAATTTGTTGTACTAGAAGGTCGTCTAAAACCTCCAGGTCAGCAAATTCTAGCATTGACCAAATACATCCTATTATTTTGTTTGCGTGAAAACAGATCTAGCCGATTCGGCGATTCAACTTCTACAAGACCTCATTGCAATCCCTTCTTTTTCCCGAGAAGAAACCGAAGCAGCTCTTGCTGTTGCCCGTTTTTTTGAAAAACGACATATTCCCGTTCAACGCAAGGACAACAATACCTGGGTTCGATCCAAACATTGGGACGACGCCAAACCCACTTTGCTCCTCAATTCCCATATCGATACGGTAAAACCAGTTGAAGGCTGGCAACGAGACCCCTTTGACCCCAGCATTGAAAAAGGGATTTTGTATGGTTTGGGTAGCAATGACGCCGGCGCATCATTGGTGTCCTTGATGGCCGTTTTTACTCATTTTTATGAAAAAAAAGACCTACCCGTTAACCTAATTATGGCCGCAACAGCGGAAGAAGAAATATCAGGCACCAACGGAATCGCCTCAATTTTAGCAGAATTAGGACGTGTTGATGCTGCCATAGTGGGGGAGCCCACTCAAATGCAGCTGGCAATTGCTGAAAAAGGCTTGATGGTAGTTGACGGCTTAGCCAAAGGGCAAGCCGGACATGCCGCTCGAGAAGAAGGCATCAATTCGATCTACATTGCATTAGAAGACATCCAAAAAATCAAAAGCTTGGAATTGCCAAAAGTATCGCCATTATTGGGGAAGGTAAAATTCAGTGTTACCCAAATTGAAGCAGGAAAACAGCACAATGTAGTACCCGACATGTGTCGGTTTGTGATCGACGTTCGCACCAATGAGTATTACGGCAATGAAGAAGTCCTAAAACTGTTGCAGCAAGAAGTACGATCAGAACTGCTTGCGCGATCATACCGTCTTAATTCATCAGGAATAGCTTTGGATCACCCTTTGGTAAAAAGTGGCTTGGCAATGGACTTGACTTATTTTGGTTCGCCTACGTTATCGGATCAAGCGCTGATGCCTTTTCCTTCTTTAAAAATGGGTTGCGGACATTCTGCCCGTTCGCATACAGCGGACGAATTTATATATTTGGAAGAAATTAAAAACGCGATACCCTTGTACTTTCAACTAATCGAAGGAATGACCTGGAATAAACATACGATATGAAACTTTGGCAAAAAGACACCACCGTTCAAGCCGACGTAGAGCGATTTACTGTTGGGCGGGATCGGGAACTGGATCTACAATTGGCGGCATACGATATTTTGGGCTCCTTGGCGCACATTGAAATGCTGAGCACCATTGGCCTAGTGGAACATTCGGAATTTGTACAATTGGCGGCGGCGCTCAAAAAAATGTACCAAAAAACCCAAACGGGGGCTTTTGAAATTGAAGCAGGGGTAGAAGATGTCCATTCTCAGGTCGAATTGCTGCTTACGCGCGAGCTAGGCGACTTGGGAAAAAAAATTCACAGCGGTCGCTCCCGCAATGACCAGGTTTTGGTTGACCTGCGGTTGTTTTTTCGAGCTGAACTTGAAGCAATAGCGCTGCAAATGGATGAACTTTTTACCGTTCTTCAGCAGCTTTCGGAAAAACATAAGGACGTCCAAATGCCAGGTTACACCCACTTTCAGGTGGCTATGGTTTCATCCTTTGGGCTATGGTTTGGCGCTTATGCAGAATCTTTGATCGACGACTTGCAGCAATTGCAAAGTACCTATCACATCATCAATCAAAACCCGCTGGGTTCAGCAGCGGGGTATGGATCTTCTTTCCCGCTGAATCGCCGACTAACTACCGACCTTCTGGGGTTTGCGGACTTAAACTACAATGTCGTACATGCACAGTTGGGTAGGGGAAAATCGGAATTATTTTTGGCCTTTACTTTGGCCAGTGTGGGGCATACTGTGGGCAAACTCGCCATGGATGTAGTTTTATTTATCAATCAAAATTTTGGATTTATTTCCTTTCCGGATGAATTGACTACCGGTTCCAGCATCATGCCCCATAAAAAGAATCCCGATGTATTTGAATTGATGCGTGCTAAATGCAATCAGCTGATTGCCCTCCCTCAGCAGGTAAGTCTATTGACCGCAAATTTGCCATCAGGGTATCACCGCGATTTCCAATTGCTTAAAGAAGTCGTTTTTCCGGCCATTGCAACACTAAAAGACTGCTTAAGCATGGTTAGTTTTGCTTTGCCGCAAATGGAGGTAAGAACCGAAATTTTAGCCGATGAAAAATACCGCTATCTCTATACCGTAGAAGAAGTAAATCGATTGGTAGTAGAAGGGGTGCCATTTCGGGATGCCTATCGCCAAGTTGGCAAAGGTATTGCCGATGGTACTTATCATCCTACGCGAGAGATCAACCATACTCACGAGGGTTCCATCGGCAACCTTTGCACTACCGAGATCCGGATGAAATGGGGACGCGTGTGGTCCGGATTCGGGTTTGATTCTGTACAAAAGAAAATTAAAGCTTTACTGGCTTCGGAATAATTCAGCAATAACCGCGTCCATTTGCAGACGCGGTTATTGCTGGTTCATTTGCTTATCGTTTGCTGTTCACAATCAGTTTCCCACTTGCCCGCATTTGGCCATTGCCAACGTGGTAGATGTAGGCTCCAGCAGGAAGTTCGCTTAATGGCATCTCCATTTGGAAAAAACCTCCAGTCGGTACTTCAATGCTGTACTGTTTGAGCTGTTTACCGGTTAAGTCAAGGATTTCCACAGTTTGTTTTCCTTGTGGCCATCCCGATAACTTAATCTGTGTTTGATCATTAGCGGGATTTGGGAAAATAATCGCCTCTGGATTGCCATAAGTTGCACTTGCATAAGCAGGAACCGGGATGGTGATGCTGCTACCAGGATTGTTTCGTGGACTGATGCAAGACGTACCTTCGTAAATCTGGACATTGCGGAAATAAGAATCTCCATTTTTCAAACCCGCATCATGGTCGGCTGCAAAAAACAAACGTGTAGCTGCACCCGTATAGTATTGTCCAACTGGGATCGTATACGTTTTCCAAGCGCCAGTGCCCTCGTAGTCACGATAGGTGGTATTTCCCCAGATTTGAGTTCCGTACAATGCGAAAGTATATGGCGATGAAATTTCATCATCATCATCAAAACCAATTCCATGAATTTCCCCCTGGCGGGTCGATTTAAATTCGAATTTCAATACCGTACTTCCAGTTATACTGTAATTAAAAGGAATGGCTTTCCAAGCGTTGTTTTCAATCAGAATACCTTTACCTCCCTCCGTTACGGTCAACTGCCCTTGGTCTTGAACACTGCCATATGTTTGGGGGCGGATCTTCGTGAAGTCAACGACTATACAATTGCTAGATGATGGCGGGTTAGTTGGCGGATTGGTTGGTGGATTGGTTGGTGGGGTAGTACCGCCCGGTTTAACCAAACAAAACTGGGTAGAAGCTTCTTTGCCAAACTGATCGCCGGTTAGCAATGACTTGCCAGTGCTGTCCACCAATTTGAAATTGCCGCTTCCATAAGTACAGCACATGCCATCTCCAGCGGCATCTTTGATTTTGAAAATGTAACAACCAAATGGCAGACACATTTTGCGTTCCTGTTTTTGACCTTGTGTTTTATTGGCATACGGGCCGCCTTGCTGGATCAACCTGCCAGTAGTAGCCTCAGTAATCTCCCAAGTGTTTTCACTACCAAACATGTCTAGCGTCAAACTAACGGTAACGTTTAGACAAGTTGGCGCCGTACCACCGCTTGGCGGGTTAGTTGGCGGATTGGGTGGGGTAGGGGGATTAGGTGGCGTTGTAGTACAGGCCGTCAAACAGCTTGCCGCGGCTACTCGGCTACGCATTAAGTTACCGGGTTGAGGGCCAAAACCCAAGGTAAAATTGATCCCGACACTCGATAAGTGGCAGTACGACATAATCGTGCCACCAGCTGGAAGGGTTGTTGGTAGGGCGCAACTACCTTCCACAAACCCCGGACAACCATCAATCGCTGTATTATTGCCGTTCCAAGCGCAGGAGTGCGTATGCTGGGAACCAAAAAGGTGTCCCAATTCATGCGCAACAACCATTACCGGGAAAGAAAAAGCAGGCACTTTTGAAAAAGAACGGCCTATGCCAGCGTAGCTCTGTTTGAAAGATGCATTCGGCCGACATAGACCATCCACTACGGCAATACCCCCGTTTCCACGATAAGAAATCAACTGACCCAGGTCTCCGTTGAAAGAGGTCCGGTTTCTTTGAAATGCATTGAGCAAATCGCCAGTATTCGTTAAAGTGGAGTAAGGACTAGGGGTATTCCAAACGAAGATTTGGGATAAAACAATTGGAATACTTTCAGCTGCGTATAAGGTAACTACCTCGTTAAAAATTGCTGTCATGTACTTGACGGTGGCGTCTTGGCCGCCTTTGTCAACAAAGACATCATTGTCTACTTCAAAATAGATTCTGGTACATGCAGCTGCACGGGTTGTGGCTTTGCTCATCAAATCCTCCTTCCGGTATTGTACAGTGCCATCTTCAGTGTAGCACTCAAAATCACGTCTGCCCGGAAGTTTGTCATCCTGATACAGGCGATGCAAACCCTCAGTGGCGCTAGCATCTTTGCTGATGACCAGATTGCTCTCGTTGGGGGTACTGATCAAGGCCATTACTTCGCCATCGAAAATACTGACTGCGGCCATTGATCCAGGCTTACCCTTTACCGTACCTTGATAGTATATTCCATCTATCGGTTCGGCAACGCCGCCGCTACTGAGTACAATCTTAAAATCAGCCGAGAAAATATTGACTTTGACCAGTTCTAATTCCATAGCCCCTTGCTCTCCTGCAGGCAAGGGAAGGGTAAATCCGGTTGGGGTTTGCTGCTGCAACTGCTTTAATGCTTGGGGGCGCAATTGTAACGACTGGCCTCCAATACCAGAACCATCGCGTAAGGTGGCGACCTCGTCGAATAACACCACCGGCGTAGAAAGATTTGTTTTTTGATTTTGAATTGCTGCCATTTTACCTGGCGGAGTAATGAGTTGAGCTTGGGCGATGACCACACAAAGGGTCAGCACCAGAGTGATTAAAATTCTCATGGCGTGAATCGGTTTTTGTTTAGGCTCGGAATTCAAAATGACCCGGCCTTAAGGTTACTTGATGAAATCTTGAATAATCTTTCTGTTGTTAGATAATGTAGTCATTACCCAAAAACACAAGTACCAACATAGTAATCCCTAGACAGATAAACCCCATTCGCTTGAGCAAGGGCATCAGCATGATCTTCTAACGGGTTTTCCTTACCCGTCAAAAAATCAAAAAAAATAGGTTGTTCAGTGGGATACTAAATAGGTACTTGTTGAAAATGCATGCTGAGGGTTTTAATTCAATATAAGCAGGGGACACCTTGCAAGGAGAATCAAAAATCAAAACATGCTCAAAAAAGGGTACTGCCCAAAAAGTGTAGTTTTCTCATAGTATGCCGTAGGTTCTGGCATTCGAATAGTATAAATATTGGGAAACGATGGTGATCGCGAGGATCAACATTTGAAAATAAAAAAAAATTGTGACTCGATTATGATTGTTATTAGGTAGGAAACGAATTCGTCTGTGTGTGCTCGATTAATTTAAGCGTTCAAACGTGAGTCTGTATGTATAAACTTTTTTAGTATGGAAAAATTGTATGTACAAGGATGAAACAATGAATTTTTTTGGATCATATTGATACATTGTCATGAAAAATAATTTTTAAAATGCTGAAAAAAAGACAATTGAATGTAATTTTTTCCAGCATTTTAAAAATTAAAAAAATCGATTTTTTTCAAAAACGCATTATCGATTTTAAAACTCAACCCGATAGCTTAAAATTGGAATCAATCCCAGCTGAGTTCGTCTTACAATAGCTGCTTTCTGAGCGTCAAAATAGTTGTAAGCCGCGTTTTTGTGGTTGGTTACATTTTGCAGATCCAAGGTTAGCGTATTGTTCCGACCCGTTTTATTGCGTTTTAAGTAGATGCGCAAATCCAGACGGGAGTAAACGGGCAATTGAATCGAATAAGCTTCTGATTCAATATATACCGTAGTCCCAGCTTTCTTCGAGGCAGCCAAATCAATCGGTGTATCTCTAAATCCTCCCACAACGGTGAAGCGCCCATTGATTCCCAGGATGCCGATCCGGTTTTTAGAACGGGGTTTTTGCCATTCTTTTCCTGCCGTAAAGTTGAAAACATAACTGTTGTTGAAACGGGTATTGCGCCAAATATTGTCACTACCCGCGTATTCTGATTTGTATACCGTTGCATTGGTAAGGTAGTAAAAACCCTTGGTCCAATATTGCTGTAAATTGACTTCTACACCATAGTTTCTGCCTTTGCCCGTATTGGACAGTTTTTCGCTTACAAATCCTTCAATGGTATTCAATGCCGAGAAGCTACTAGATCTTTGAGCAGAAACGGGCACGCCGAATAGATTTTGGTAGTATGCTTGTACTTCAAATGTGCGCAGGTCGCCCAGTTTACGCAGATAAGAGACTACCCAATGATCGGCTTTGGTAAAACCTAGGTTTTGGTTGGAGCTATTTTCTTGGCGAGAAAAATACAATTGCGGTTGTTGCAGCTGGCTGTGTTTTCCGTAGGCAAAACTGAATCGGTTGTTTTTATCTGCTTGGTACAAAAAAGCCAAACGCGGCTGCCAGGAGTCGGTTCCATTCGCGTTATAGCGCAGGTAATGTATGCCGCCGTCAATGGCAAATTTGGAACTCAAATCAGATCTCCAGCCTGCATAAGGTTGGAGTAAGAAGCCAGTACTCGAACCGCTTGCCAAGGTTTGTCCTTTGTCCTGAGATATGATGTCAAAAGACTGTCTGGTTATTTGCGCGCCAATCCTAAAGCTATTGCGGGAAGAAATTTGATACCGCAAAACGCTGTTTACATTGATTTTGCTTTGCGTGATGGCATCATTCTCGGTTAGTTTAAGCTGATATTGTGAATCAAGTCGATCAGCTGTGCGGGTGGTGTGCAGACCTGAAGCGGCCACAACCGTGCGCCAAG
>JBBRGN010000196.1:0-9177 GCA_038240665.1 Chitinophagales bacterium
TTCCCCGTCCTGAAAAACGGTATTTACCACCTTGCACTGATCAAATTGAATGAGGGGCAAAGTGGCGTAAATAGGACTTGTTTGAGCTGGCCGATCAAATGCTGTCAGCCCGATCATCAGTAAGAGCAAAACCGTCAGCATCATTTTTTTGATCCTCATGGGTAGTTTTTTTGTACGCATTTTTTAGGATAAGCAGCAGCCCAACTAACGAAGGCGCTAACAAATTTAGTGTAAAAAGGCTATAGGAAGCAGCTAAAATGCTCAGGGCATTCGCACCAAACGGACGCCACACCAGCAGGGCAATTTCTCCTCTGGCCAGCAAACCCAATACCGGAGGCAGCGGGATGCTGGTCTGGAGCAGGTAGATAACACCCACACCAGCAAAGGCAGTTCCTAAAGGTAGATCGACACTGTAAAAATGCAAGATGCAATAGTATTGAAAGCTATAGAGCAAGTAACGAGAGGCGGCAAATCCCAATCCGCGAGCTAATACAGCTGGCTTATAATCTAGTATCACTTCAAAAGGGCGCAGCCAGACAATGGCCTTCGATTTTTTTTGACTAGCAAAAAAATGCTGTAGCCAACGTGGGATAAATGCTCCCAAAAAAATCAAAATCAACAAGGCTGTCAACTCTAGGACAAGCATCAATCCGCCTTGCTCAAAATCCCAACCGATGTACCTTGGAGCAAACCAGAGAAGGGATGGAATACCTGCCCCCGTCAATACCACCCACTGACAATAGCTGCCTGCCAAGGTGGCTATTGCCGCTTTGGATTGCTCCGCTTTGGGCGAGAGCAGCAAACGGCCCAAATAATCGCCACTCCGATTGGGCAATAACATGGAGGCGGCTACTCCCGCAAGTACTGCACGCCAACTTTCCCAAAAACCCATGGAACTCCAGGATTGGGTGAATTGCCGCCATTTCATAGTCTCGAGTATCCAATTAAAGGGCATTAAAAAAACGGCGATGGCCAACCAACTAACGGATTGGGTATTCCAATGCTCGAGAAAGGCATCGATCATGGAAGACAAAGCCTGGGGCGGTGACAGTTGTCGGTACAAGACCCCGGCAATGCCCACGACCAACAGTAATTTTAGGCCAAAGGAGCATTTTTTCTGAAAGGCTGGAGTTAGAAAATACGCTGGGATAATTGTTTTTTTATGCTCAACCAAAACAATATGTTTTAATAAAAATTGTTTCCCAATAAAATTAACATTACTTTGCTAAAAATTTCAACATTGTGGTGGAAAAACGCGAATCTTATCGAATTTTAGGGGTTGACCCAGGTACCAACATTCTCGGTTATGCTGTTCTTACTGTCAATGGAACGGAATTGATCCCTATTGATGTCGGGGTGGTGCACCTTAAGCATTTAGAGGATCATCCACAGCGTTTACGAAAGATTTTTGAACGTTTGCAAGCCATTATTTCGGAATACGGGCCGCGCATTTTGGCTATTGAAGCCCCATTTTATGGCAAAAATCCTCAATCGATGCTTAAATTGGGTCGGGCACAGGGGGTAGCGATGGCCGCAGCCATTACCCGCGGATTGGAAGTGATTGAATATGCCCCACGAAAGATTAAACAAGCTGTAACGGGAAATGGCAATGCCAGCAAGGAACAAGTAGCAGCCATGTTGCAGTCTACCTTGCCTATATCATTGGATGGGCAGTACCTCGATGCTACCGATGCTTTAGCCGTAGCCGTATGCCATTATTACCAATCGAAATCGCTGCTGGGAGGAAAAGGGGAGAAATACTCGGACTGGGGTAGTTTTTTGAAAAACAATCCAGATAGGGTAAAAAAATAAAGCACCATTTTCATAAAATAGCGCTTTATTTTTGCTTTTTTGGCTACGCTTCGCTGATAAAAGCGGCATGTACAGCACCCGCCAATTCAGCCATTTCTTCAGTAGGAATTGCGATCGGAGTTTGTCCAAAACGCAACATATCACCTAGTGAATTAAGCGGAATCAGGTGTACGTGCGCATGAGGAACTTCCAAACCTACCACCGCCACACCTACACGAATGCACGGAACAACCTTTTTTACGGCTTTCGCTACTTTTTTAGCAAAAATCATCATCGCCGCCAATTGATCATCCTCCAAATCGAAGTAATAATCAATTTCCTGTTTAGGAATGACCAAGGTATGACCTTTGGCTACCGGGCGAATATCCAAAAATGCCAAAAAATCATCGTTCTCAGCAACTTTGTAGGCCGGAATTTCTCCAGTAACGATCATTGAAAAAATAGTAGCCATGGTGCTGATTAGATGGTGATGTCAATAACCTCGAACTGCATATCGCCATTGGGCGTTCTAACCGTTGCCGTTTCGCCAATAACCTTACCCAGCAAACCTTGACCCATGGGAGAGCTCACCGATATTTTTTTATTTTTCAAATTGGCTTCCGTTTCTGAAACCAATTGGTAAGTGATCTTTGCCTTGTTTTTGGTATTCATGATGGTCACTTTGGCCAAAACAGTCACTTTAGAAGTATCTACCTCTGAAGCGTCTAGTACCCGAGCATTGGCCATCTGTTTTTCCAAATCATTGATCCGCAGTTCCAACATCCCTTGAGCTTCCTTAGCGGCGTCGTATTCAGCATTCTCTGACAAATCTCCTTTTTCGCGCGCTTCAGCAATGGCGCGAGCCGCTTCTCCGCGTCCTCTTGATTTCAAATCGTCTAGTTCGGCTTTTAGATTGTCAAAGCCTTCGCGGGTTAAATAATTAATTGCTGCCATAGTTCAAAAATTTTTCTTCATTTAAAAAAGCAGATGCGTTGCCCAACCCATTGGCTTAACCAATTGGGTCGTAAATCTTACATCCTTGCTGGTGGGGTAACTTCAAGGCTACTTTAAAGCAGGGAAAGCATCAATTGCTTGGGCGCGCTCATCTACAAAATCTACCCATTGCCTTCAAGCAAAGTTTAAAATAGGGAAGTAAAGCTTGAGCTTAATGTATCCATGCCCATTTTTCAAAGCGCATACTCCCTAACCAATTTGGCTTATTAAAACGGGAAGCTTTTTGACCTCAAAAAAACGTCATTTTGATCTCAAGCGTTCTCGTAGCAACAAGGCTAATGAAAAAGCAAGAACGTTTTCATCATGGCGATGAAAACGTTCTTGCTTTTCGTAAGGCAAATATACTGAAAAAGTTAGGTAATATGCAAGTGGTTACTACAGCTAATTCCGAGCTTTCCTGATACTTGGCACAAGTATCGACTTTGAATCTGTTGTTGAAATCATTCTTTGTTCTAAAAAATCAACATTTCACCTGCCCTTTCTGCGTCGAGTACATTAAAAAGACAAGTGTAGAGATACATTGTGCGTTCCCTGCCATACCCGTGAAGCGCGATAGGAGTAGTCAATACCGATTTTGGTCTCTTTCTCCAGTTTGCTCAACGGAAAAACCACTGACGCGCCAGCACTCAAACCTGTATACAAAGGCGCTTGAGTTTGATCTTTTACATCCAGCTCGTAGCGGTACCCGGCACGAAGAATAAATTGTTCTTTAAATCCATACTCTGCACCGCTACCAATTTGGTCACGAGAAAAAGAGTTGGAAGTAAAATTACCCAATACGGTAAGGCGGTGTTTTTCTAAAAAAAGAAAATCGTAAGAGGCACCTATATTGAGCATAGAAGGCAATTCAAATTTTGCCGCCCGCTGATCCACGGTGATGTTGTAAGATCCACCGTTGGGCGAGGGCCGCTGGATAGACAATGCTTCGCCGCGGTAAGTCATTGGCGTACCGATATTGCGCAGACTGATCCCGAATTTAAAGTTGTCTTTTTCTCCGGTTACATATTGAATACCCGCATCGATGGCCAATCCTGAAGCAGTAACATTGGACAAAGCCTCGGTGATGCCCCGGAAAAGAATCCCTACGGATACTTTGTTGGCAAAAATATGCGAATAACCAAAAGCCAAGTTAAAGAAGTTGGGCGAAAAAGTAGCTCCGGTACCTTCTGGCTGACTGGTGGTGGTGACTGGTATTTTTCCAAAATCTACGGTCATCAAACTAAAACCAAAGGCGCCATTTTTTCCAATTCTCCTTACCAAACCGCCGGCATTGAGCCGAATATCTGTTCCTTGCAGGTAGTTTGCAGTACCTACAGCGATATCCATTTTATTGATGCGCGCCATACCGGCTACATTGAGGAACATTGATTCCACGCCACGTACCATAGAGGTGTTCATGGTATGCAATCCGGCCGTACGTGCCCAAGGATCCATGAGCAGTTCGTAGGCACCGGCTTCTCCTTGGCGGTCAGGGTTACCTGCAAAAACAGGTGATCCCAATAAGGTCAATATGAAGATAGAGTAAAATATTTTTTTCATAAAAAGCCTTTTCGAATAACGAATAATTTGAACGATGGGGTTGGGGAAGATTCCAAAACCCCATCGTTCGTTATTTTACAACCCGGATGGGTCAAACTTACGGTTGACGCCAAGCCATTTCAAAGTACGGTCTCCAAGTTCGTAGGCATTTACGTGGATCAAGTACACCCCGCTGGCAATAGGAATCCCTTTGTTGTTCTTGAGATCCCATTCCAAATCAGGCGTGATCTGTTTTTGATCTATCGCCCGATTGTTTCCTTTGGGTTGTGCACCAATTTCGTCGCGTCGGTATTGTCGGATAAACTTGCCGTCAAGGGTATAGATGGTGACAATACACTTAGCGGGTAGATTGGTGATCTTTATGGTATTTGTAAATTGAGACACCTCATAATCAGAAAAACCATAGTAGGGGTTTGGCACTACATTGATGGTTTTCAGTGCTTCGTTGATGCCTACCTTATCTAAAACCGAAGCCTGTTTCCCTTTTAGAGAAAAACTATAGAGGGGATAGCCATTATTCCGTGGCGAAGCCGGGGAGATGGTATTGACTTTGAAGGCATTTTTCACCCTCAACTTCACAACTACGTCATCCGGAATCAATCCATCCTTGTAAGACTTGAAGGCAAAGCCAGCCTTAGGCAGCAGCAAACCGGCCCAAGTGATTTCTTGGATTGCGCGGATTTTAACTGCTGGACTTGGCGTAGGCCTCAAGTTGACGCCAATCGCAGCACAACCATCATAAGGCTGTTTGGTGACATAAACAAAGTGCTGTCCGCCGGTAATGTAGGGTGCCAAACTTCCCTGGGAGAATCCAAGCGTTTGGATGCTATTGGGATTGAACATCATATCTCTACCTACATTGAGGTCTTTGTTCAAAGAACCGCCATAGTAGGAATTTTCACCAAAAAAGATGTTCAAGCGTTGTCCGGTTTCTACATCGATGGCATAACCTGGGAACCAACCAAAACCTTGAGCAGTGCCCGATTCAGGATCTGGAAGTCCGTCCCCGTTGGCGTCGTCTTTGGATACACTGGTTGCAGCACGGAGTTCCATGTGCCTGCGGTTACCTTCATTTGCAAGATTTTGATCGGTGTAAAAACGGCTTGCTGCTTCAACTACTACACAGCGGCTCCAGAGGTCCTTATTCGAGGTCATGACGATGTCGACGTTGTTCAAATCCGACAAACGCAGTCGACCACGAACGATAGAGGCTCCACTGTTATCAGTCCAAGCAGGTGTGATGTAAGGGAGATTAGTACCTCCGCGATTCCGCCAGTTGGCGATCATGTAAGGAATAAAGTAACCTGGCCCGATGTTGGTCAATGCGCGATCTGGATCGAGCAATACATCAGTTTCGCCATCCCCTGTGGCGGTAAACTTGAATACTTCTTGGTCAAAAGTGGTTTGGCCGGGGGCGTATCCACTTTTTATACCAAACAGCCAAGGTTTGGCACCTGATTTTAGGTATTCTTCTTGATAACCAATGACGCCATTGGTTTTATCTACTTTATCCCCTACTTCTTCGGTTTGGCCCACCGCAATGGTAAATCCATACTGCTTAACGATCTGTTCGTTGAGGTTGGCAATCGATTGATCTGAGCGAATTACTGGTGCTTTAGGGTTGGAAACGTTTTTCAACTCCCAATAGACGGGGTTGTCAAATTGGTCGTTACCCATGTTGCTATCAAAAAAGCGCAACTCAAAATCGCCGTCTACCACATCCAATGGGTTAAAAACACGCACTTGGATTGGCGAACTTCCTGGACGGTAAGTAATTTTTCCTTTCAATGGGCTTTCTTTCAACAAGGCTTGTCGAACAGAATCTGCCATATCCAAGAAATTCTCGCCCGTACCCACGCCTGCAATACGCGACACTACAGCGCCATCCCCAAATACAGTATTCAGAGAGCGATCGGTAGTAGGGTGTGGAATGATGGTATAAAATGGATTACTGCCATCGCCAATATTGCGTCGTCCTTCCAAATAGGAGCGGCGTTGGCCTAAAATTATTTTTGGATCAAAAGCCCGGTAATTGTTGTGGGCGTAGGCCAAGGCGACGAAATAATATTTTTTGTGGTTGATCAAACGTCGATCACCGGCAGCAAACTGATCCTCGGTAATTTTAAACGTATGCTTTATTCCTTTGTTTCCACCATCTACTTTCAATTCCGGCACAAAGAATTCCTTCCCAGTTGGGTTATCCGCCGCCTTCCAGTTGTAGATTTTACCGATGGCGTTTTTCACGTCCACCTGATAAATTAGACGCGCTTTATCGGGGTTATCAAAATCAGAAGCGGAGACTTCCGGACCAACCAGCTGAAGCAATTTGTATCCTTCAAAACGATAAACACTGTCAGCTGCTCCTTTGGGAATCTGTAAACCACGCTGAGCATACCCTTCATAAGCGTTATTGGAAGCAATGGAGTCATTGGTAAATACCGCAATAACCTGTTTGTCCAATTCAATAAAGTCGACATCTGGGGCATCTGGGCCATCCGTCAATTCAAAGCAGTTGTCAAAAAGCGACTGGGCAATATCATCCGCTTCCAACAGCTTGGAAATATCCGGACAAGGATACGTTTGATCAGGAACCCAAACTACTCCCACGATCAATTCATTGACCGCCCCTGGATCCAATCGAAATGGCCCCGAAGCCTGGATGGTGCGCCGGTCTCCAAAAGGCAAGCGAGCAGTACACATCGACCAGCCCCGTGAGTCGTTGGGGGTTTCGGTAAATGCATACTTGATCTTGGCGCCGTCCTGGTAGGCATCATCGCCATAAGTAAAGGAAGAACCATCTCTCCAAGAACCAGTTAAGTAGTTGTAATATTCTTTTGCTGTATTGGGGTCGGTGGTGCTGGGTTGAGGACTACCAACACCGCCATTGTTGTAATAGGTAAAGGAAGACATTCCTAGCTCGTCGCCATTTTGATCGAGCGGTCCGCGGAAATAATCTATCCCCATCAAAGGTATTTTATCGCAATAGGTGTTGATCCCTTGCGGGCACGAACAGCCCGTTTGCCCATCCAAAGCATCTTCATTGTATACAAAAGCTAAGCTACGCGAGGTATCACAACCTACGTAATCATCGGTGTAGCAACCTAGATCGGGATCTACCCACATGGCAAAATAAGTAGAGTCAATGCTTTCAATAGCGCGGTTGATCAGCTTATACCGCTGAAAAGTCATGTCATTGATCTCATCGTTGGTAGAATAGGAAAAGGCTTGTACTTGAACCTCCATCTGAATAGGGTCGGCACGCGTTTCAGCATGAATGTTACCTGCATCGTTGTAAATCCAAAAGATCATCTCATCAGGAAACTGCGGTTTTTCGGTGCATCCGCGAACTTCAATTACAGGGAAATCACCCTGTACTGGATTGTATAAGCCGTCGCCGTCTTGATCCCAAAATCCGGCCAGACCTTGCGTGGTGTTGGGCAATTCAAATTGGTTGACGTCAAAAAAGTATTCATTACCTCGACCCGGCCAACCTTTGATGTTGCGAGAGATGTTTTTGGGATCCAACGCTTTTCCAGCAGCATTAGCCGCTTGCCAATTTCGGATATGCGTCCGAATTTCTTCCCCCGTAACTTTAAAAAATTTATCCCAAAGCGCGCAAGATTTTTGATCCGTTTTTCCAGTTTTAGGATTCAATGGTCCAGGAAAAAAGTCAAAGTTACCCCCGCTACGTCCATAGGTTTGGGCAGCTAGTTTTAAGTTACCAGCGGGGTCAACTCCGCCTAGCCAAACGGCACCAGCAAAGATCGAAGAAACTTCAGGTACCCCTGGTGGAACTTTGGGGACAATGTAGCGTCCGTTGTTGCTATCCCACCAAACATCACCTCCGGTGGTCAATCGAGCGCGAACATTGTTGATGGCTTGATCGGTTTGAGTGATGGCATTGTCACATTGTTCACGAAAGCGTTTTTCTGGTAAAGGCCTTCCGCTGCGTTTTTCACGATTGGTGTACGCATGTAGGGAATTGGACAGTAAGACAACCCCAAGTATCAACAAGAGCCAAAGTCTCAGTTGTCGCATATAGTTGATCGGTTTTATTTTCATGGATAAGTCAATTTAAAAATCAAAGGTTGCACCCACAAAAATGCGGCGGGGCAAACTGTAGTTATTGGGATTAATCAATGTCCATTGGTACGACGACAGATAAGAATTTACCTCTCGAGCCGAGTTTTGGATGTTTTGCAATTTGGCTTGTCCAAAAGAAGAGGGAATAAATCCATCGTCAGAAGGAGAACCGGTGGCTTGGTAAACATTGATCACGTTTTTGCGATTCAACAAATTGGAGATACGGCAATAAATATTAAGTCCCATTTTATTCCCTAAATCAATGCTTTTGTCGATCCTTAGGTTCAAGGTGAAATTCCAAGGTTTGCGGGCGCCGTTGATGGAACCTACTGTTTGCGAACCGCCTAATTCCTGAGGAGTTAACTGTGCGGTATAGGGCCGACCAGAAACGGCTATTGTTTGAAGATCAATACCTGTTCCAGCTAAAATATTAGATCCAAAAATTCGTGGTCCAGTAAAACGTACCCGATCAAAACGGTAATCCAAAACCATGTTGATGCGGTGGCGTTCGTCAAAGTTCAATGGGAATAACGTACGTACATTACCCCGGTTCACCAATCCGCGCTGCGAGTTGGGGTCGGAACCTGTTCCATCAGCAAATTGTATCGTATAGTTGGCATTCAAAGTCAGGTTGCTGGTACGGCGCAATTCGTATTCAAAAGAAAAACCTTTGACGGTACCAAAATCGAGGTTGTCGTAGGTCGTATATTGGTTGACGATCGCAACAGGATAAAAATTCCGCAACTGAAT
>JBBRGN010000197.1:0-9063 GCA_038240665.1 Chitinophagales bacterium
AATTACCCGGTTTGGAGAACCGCCCTGCGGGGTTAAAAGACCGGATATTCCAAAAGGTATTTGAAACAGCCGAGATCGCTAAATTTTCTCCTGATGACAAGGTTAAATATGAAGAAAGTTTAAAATATTACCGCGATTTGAAAAATGTAGTGGATACTTCTTATGAAGAAGGTAAAGCAGAAGGTAAGGGTGAGCGAAATATGGAGATCGCCCGGCAAATGAAATCCAACGGAGAGCCGTTAGAGAAAATTATTCGGTATACCGGGCTATCCGCACAGGATATTGAAAATATGTAATAAGGAAAGCCGCCATCAAGGCATGGTTGGCCGGCCTCCCCATACGGGCAGCCGTAGCCCATGCCCACGTTCGGTGAAACAAAATTAGCCAATAAAAATAAAAAACCATGCTCATCCCCAGGCTTGAATATCCTTTCGCAAGCGATGAGTTAGAGGAAAAATACAGCGCAATTTGTAATGGCCAAATACCGGTTTTTTGTGGGTTACTGAATCTCTTTTTGAAAAAAAACGGCCATTTTTGTATCTTTGTTACAAAATTTGATGATGCATTTCGCGAATATAAAAAACGACATTGCTTTTCGGAAGATTTTCGGTAACGAGAACAAGAAAATCATCCTCATCTCCTTCCTTAACGCTGTAATGAAGCTGAAGGGCAAGGATGCCATTGATGACGTGGAAATGCTCAACCCTTACCAACTACCCATCATCAAGAACCTGAAAGCGTCCATTATAGACGTGAAGGCGAGGGACAAAAAAGGTAAGACCTACATCATCGAGATGCAGGTAGCCGAGCCGGACGGCTTAGACAAACGGTTGCTTTACTATGCCAGCAAAGAGTATTCACAGCAAATTGAGAGCGGCGAACAATATACCGAACTCAAACCAGTCATCTTTATCGGGATTTTCGATTTTAAATTTACTTCCGGGGGAAAGTATCTATCGCATCATGCGGTTTGCGATGTGGAGAATGGAGAACGAACCATCCTGGACATGGATTTTTACTTTATCGAACTTCCGAAGTTTGCCAAGCAGTTGAAAGAACTGATAGAAATCACGGATAAGTGGATATTTTTCATCAAGGAAGCAGAGAATCTGACGGTTATTCCTGAAAATGTTGACGATGAAGGTTTGAAAGAGGCATACCACGACGCAAATAAACATTCTTGGAAAAAGGAGGAATTGGAGGCATACGACTATGCAGCAATGCGAGAACAAGATGAACGGGGTAAAGTAGAACTGGCGGAAAAGAGGGCGGATAAAAAAGCAAAAGAGGAAATTGCAAGAAAAATGATGCAAAAAGGCTTACCCAACAAAGATATCTCCGATTTTACTGGGTTATCGAGCGAGGAGATAGACGACCTATAAAAATTGCAGAACTCTCTGCATGGCCTCACACAGCCGGCTAAGCGCGGCCACTTAGTCCATTCTGACGTTAGGTAAAACAAAATTAGCCAATAAAAATAAAAAACCATGCTCATCCCCAGGCTTGAATATCCTTTTGCAAGCGATGAGTTAGAGGAAAAATACAGCGCAATTTGTAATGGCCAAATACCGGTTTTTTGTGGGTTACTGAATCTTTTTCTAAAAAAACGGCTATTTTTGTATCTTTGTTCCAAAATTTGATTGTACAGTTCGCGAATATAAAAAACGACATTGCTTTTCGGAAGATATTCGCTAACGAGCAAAAAACCGCTCCACTCATCTCCTTTTTGAACGCCTCTTTGGAGTTGGAAGGGGAACATCAGGTGGTTGGCGTCACTCTTGCCAACCCTTACCAGTTTCCACGAATCGCTAGGGAAAAAGCGACTATCCTTGACGTTCGGGCAACCGACCAGGCAGGTAGAAAGTTTGTGGTGGAGATGTAGGTGGCGGACAAGACTGGCTTCGATAAACGCGTGCAGTATTACATCTCCCGGTATTATTCTATGCAAATAGATCAGGGAGAGGACTATCCACTACTGCATCCTGCCTATTTTATTGGAATATTGGATTTCCCTTTTGGGACTGATACCAATTACCACACCCACATTTGATCTTAAATAAGGCTACCAATGAGCATCTGTTGAAAGACATTCAATTTTCTTTTATCGATTTGCCCAAGTTCACGAAAGAAATTCACGAACTGGAAACGCCGATTGATAGGTGGATTCATTTTATCAAGTATGCGCAAGAACTACATGTTATCCCTGATTTTGCGAAGGATGATGAAGGTTTAAAAACTGCTTTTATAGCGGCTGATAAGTACCAATGGAGCAAAGAAGAGTTGAAGGCTTATGACAATGTGACCATCAAAGAGCAAGATGAACGAGGAGAAAAAGAATTGGTCGCCCAAAAAGCAAAAGATGAAGGAAAAGATGAAAAAGAGATTGAGTTGATTCTCGAAATGCATAAAGAAGGCTTTGCTATTCCCCAGATTGCAAGGGTAACAAAAAAGAGCGAAGAAGAAGTCGCGCAAATCATTGCGAAGCATAAAAATAAATAAAAATCGCCCAACAAAGGATGTACAAAACACCTTCTAAACGTTGATAAATTCGCACATTCAACCGTTGAACTAAACCGCCTGCAGCGGTAGCTCCTCGCTACCATTTGGTATTGTGCGATAAGCTAAAAGCATTATCTCGTTGAGTGAAAACTATTTACTCCCCAAAAACTCAATGAGACACCACCACTTAGAAAAGAAATGATTGATTTTGATTCATCATTCTGATCGAGGGGTTCAGCATTGTTCCAAGGGCTATGTCCAACGGCTCCTAGATCAACCCAATATCCAGATTAGTATGACCCAAAATGGTGATCCCCTGGAAAATGCGCTGGCTGAAAGGGTCAACGGTATTTTTAAGAACACCTACAATATGGATCAACAATTTGACTCTCTGGCGCAAGCTCAGCAAGCAATCGCCAAAATGGTCGATTCTTACAATCGAGTTCGGCCTCATAGCACTTGTGATGTGATGACCCCCAATGAGGCTCATCAAGGTACTGGAGCGCTCAAGCGCAGATGGAAGACTTATTACAAAAAAGTCTCGGTAATGTCCGAAGAATTGGTGAGTCAGACGAGTAGTTAAATGGTGCAAACCTTGCTTTCCCACAATTTCAACACCCTTAGCAGCAAAAAATTAAATGGATTTTTTTGCCGCTGGGTATTGAAATGTAGAAAACCGATTGGTGCCCTGAGGTTAACCAACTACATTTGTACGATGACTTTAACGTGTAATGCTATTTTGGGACGTATTTGTGAAGGTAAACCTATTTTAGGACATGCCTTTTACGGGTAAGGTAATTTCAGGACGAGACAGATCACAAAATATCTTTTTTAACCCACTCCCCTACTGCCCTGTCCCCAACAAATACAACAGCACCACCGCCGCTGCTACCATCAACACAAAAGTCAAGCCGCCAAAAAAGTTAGACCAAAAGGAATTGGTATACTCGCCCATGATCTTTTTGTTGTTGCAAATGTGCAGCACCAGGCCAATCAAAACCGGGGCGGTAAGGCCGTACAATACCGCCGTATAAATCAAGGCTTTTACCGGACTCAATCCAATAAAATTGATGCCCAAACCCACCAACAAGGAGATGATCAGGGTTACATAAAACCCTTTCGCTTGGTGGAATTTTTTATCCAAACCCTCTTCCCAACCAAAGGTCTCGGCCAACATATAACTCAATGAACCTGCCAGTACAGGAATTGCTAAAAAACCAGTACCCAAAACGCCAAGCGCAAAAAGCGCGTAGGCAAAATTGCCGGCCAAGGGTTTCAAGGCTTGAGCAGCTTCTTGTACGGTATCTACATTGTGGATCCCGGCGTTGAACAACACCGAACCCGCCGTAAGAATGATAAAAAAGAACACCACGTTGGTCAGCAGTAAGCCGCCTTTGATGTCGGAATTCATATTGGTGATGATGCGTTTGTCGACCACCAAATGTTTTTCCTCCGCTTCTTCTACTTCCATCGAGGCCTGCCAGAAGAAAAGATAGGGCGAAATGGTTGTCCCCAGGATGGCAACCAACGCCATGAAATAAGCTCCGCTGTTTTCAAATTGGGGGGTAAAAGTACTTTTGAACACTTCCCACCAATCGGTTTTCGTCAAAAAAGGAATGATCAAATAGCTGAACAGGGTGATGCACAGCCATTTCAGTACCATCGCTATTTTGTGGTAATTCCAGATGACCAAGGTGTACATCAATATCCCGGTAAAAAGGATCGAAAAAACAAAAGCTGGTATTTGTGGTAATAACAAATTGGCTACAGCACCCATACCTGCGATATCCGCGCCGATGTTGAGGGTAATTGAAGGAAAACTCACGATCAGAATGACATATAAAACACTTTTGTGGTAATTTTTTTTGATCACTCCCGTCAATCCGGTACGGGTGACCAAGGCAATGCGGGCGCACATTTCCTGAATGGACACCATGAGCGGGTAGGTAACAATGGCGGTCCACAAGAGTTTGGTGCCAAAGGCCGCGCCAGCTTGTGTATAAGTGGTGATACCTGAGGGGTCGTCATCGCTAGCGCCGGTGACTAGGCCGGGACCCAAGTTTTTTAAATACGCAATAAATCCTGGTGATTCTTTGACTTCTGATTTTTTTTCTTCTTGCATAATCTATAGTTGGTATCGCAGTGATGTAGGGTAAACACGGAAAGGTTGCTTAGAGGTGTAGGAAAGGTAGGGAAAAAAATGCTAGTGGGGGAAAAGACTGGAAAAGTTTAGCCTGAATGTTTTTTTTCGTATGGTGTTTTTTTTGATACTTTTTAAGAAATCAATATCTTTAAGGAGTAGCGTCAAGAAATAAGTTAGTTTAATTCAAGAAAGTATCAAAACTCACAGTTATAAGTGAATTTTTGTCATCCAATAAAAAGCATATCCTGCCCATCTTAGCACCTTACTAAAATGCTCTTTGTCCATGGCTGCAAAAAATCACGATATTCAGGGTCTGACGACCGCGCAAGTGTTGGAATCCCGAAAAAAATACGGTGCCAATACCTTGGCCTACAAAAAAGAAAATGGTTTCTTGGACGCGCTCAAAAGCTTGATCAAGGAACCCATGAACATTTTATTGCTGGCGGCCTCGTCGGTTTATTTTATCATCGGCGATCTGGGCGATGGTCTTTTTTTGGCCGCTGCCATTGTATTGGTGTCTACAATTTCTTTGTACCAAGACTCCAGGAGTCGAAATGCTTTGGAAAAACTCAAGAACTTTACCCAACCGAATTACAAGGTGATCCGCAACGGAAAAGTAGCGGAAATTCCCAGCGATGATTTGGTGCTGGGCGATAGTTTAATGATGGAAGAAGGCTCCTCCATCGCTGCTGATGGCGAGATCGTCCGAGCAAATGATTTCACAGTCAATGAATCCATCCTCACCGGCGAATCTTTTGCGCTGGCCAAAGACGAAAATGCAGAGGACAAACAGGTGTTTCGGGGTACAACCGTGGTGAGCGGTTTGGCCATAGCGCAGATTACGGCCATTGGCAATGAAACCAAATTGGGTAAAATTGGCAAAAGTTTGGAAAGCATCCAAGAGGAAAAAACGCCGCTGGAATTTCAAATTGGCAATTTTGTGACCAAGATGATGGTGATAGGCGCGGTGGTTTTTTTACTGGTTTGGGGACTCAATTATCTACATAGCCGCTCCATCTTAGACAGCTTTCTCAAAGCGCTCACTTTGGCGATGAGCATCATCCCCGAAGAAATCCCGGTCGCTTTTACCACTTTTATGGCCTTGGGCGCTTGGCGTTTGATGAAACTAGGCGTTGTAGTCAAACAAATGAAAACCGTGGAAACCTTGGGCAGCGCTACCGTTATCTGTACCGATAAAACCGGGACGCTGACGCAAAACAAGATGAGCCTCGCCAAGGTATTTGTTTTGGCTTCTCAAAAAACATCCAAGGTAGAAGGAAACACCTTGGGTGCGGAGGAAGTTGATCTCATTCGCCTAGCGATGTGGGCCAGCGAACCCATTCCTTTTGACCCGATGGAGCTGGCACTACACGATGCCTATGAAAAAACCATCCCGACCGATGAACGGAAAGATTACCACCTGGTTCATGAATATCCTTTGGGCGGCAAACCGCCCATGATGACGCATATCCACGAAAATAAGGCGGGTGAACGCATCATTGCCGCCAAAGGTGCTCCCGAAGCTTTTTTGCAGCTATCCAAGCTGTCTGCTGAGGAGATAAGTCAAATCGAGGCGGCGTTGCACAATCTGGCCAAAGAAGGTTATCGATTGTTGGGGGTCGGCGAAGCTAAGTTGGATGGAAAAAATTACCCCAAAACCCAACAAGAATTTGCGTTCCATTTTAAAGGTTTGGTCGCCTTTTATGATCCGCCTAAGAAGAACATGCCCAGCGTTTTGAAAAAGTTTTACGCGGCCGGGGTAGCGGTAAAAATCATCACCGGCGACAATGCCGCTACCACCACCGCCATCGCCAAACAAATCGGGTTTATTGGCGCAGAGAAACACATTTCCGGGAATGAGCTCATGAAATTATCAGAAGCGGAGTTGCGGACTTGTGTAGCGGAAACCAACCTTTTCACCCGCATGTTCCCTGATGCCAAGTTGAAGATCATCAATGCCCTTAAAGCCAATGGCGATATTGTAGCCATGACTGGCGACGGCGTCAATGACGGTCCAGCGCTCAAAGCCGCGCATATTGGCATCGCGATGGGGAAAAAAGGGACGGAAATAGCCAAACAGGCCGCTTCCTTGATTTTGTTGAAAGACGATTTATCGAAAATGGTACTGGCCGTAGCCATGGGAAGAAGGATTTATACCAACCTCAAAAAAGCCATTCAATACATCATTTCCATTCATATTCCCATCGTGCTCACGGTATTCATCCCTTTGGCTTTGGGCTGGGTGTATCCCAATATTTTTACACCCGTACACATCATTTTTCTGGAATTGATCATGGGGCCAACTTGTTCCATCATCTACGAAAACGAGCCTAAGGAAAAAAATACCATGCGGCAAAAACCGCGGCCTTTTTCGAGTACTTTTTTCAATTGGAAAGAGCTGACTACCAGTATTATCCAGGGTTTGATGATTTCCATTGGGACTTTAAGCGTTTATCAATATGCGACCATAAATGGATACAATGAGGCCTTAACCCGCTCAATGGTTTTTGCTACTTTGATTGCTGCCAATGTGTTTTTGACCCTGGTCAATCGCTCGTTTTATTATTCCATTTTTACCACCCTGCGCTACAAAAACAATTTGGTATTGCTCATCATTGGGATCACGCTCGTCATTACGGCATTGTTGCTTTATGTCCACCCCTTGACGGTGTTTTTCAAATTTTCGCCTTTAAATGGGGTGCAATTGTCAATTGGTGTTGGAATTGGGTTTGTTTCGGTTATCTGGTTTGAGTTGGTAAAATGGATAAAACGTAGGCGTAAAGTTAAACAATGAAACAAATGGCAGGTAAATCCTTGCTTTATGTTCAAATTTATCAACAACGAAAGGATAGCAACAAATCTACTTCACTGATCCCATGTCCAAAACGCACCCAGATCATGGTGTGCTGGGGAAAGGTGATCACTTCGTTGAAGTTGGGTATTAAGATTTTGAGCCTTTCTGAAATTTAGGCAATTAATCTATTCAAAACGCCGCAATGTTGATCCGTTTTTCGCATAATCTTCTCTTCTTCGGCGTTTATCCACTCGTAATCAACTGATCAACGCCACAATGCAGTTCATGTTGAAAATCGAATGTGGCGTATTTACCTTTACCTAAAACTTCACCTACTAATGACTTCAAAACCGATTTTCCCTTTTTTCTGGAGCTTGCTGCTCAGTGCAGGTTGCCTTTTTCAAGCTTCCGCCCAAACTACCTTGCCTGCTGCGCTTGATCAATTGCGAAGTTTATTGAGAACCGTTACTGACCAAGTCGAACTGAAAGAAGAACAATTCACTTTGTTGACCAATGACAACACTGGAGCTGAATTGTCGGGTACTGCCACCGTTTTTAACCTACAAAACATCGCCATCAAAGCTACCTTAGGAAATAGCCTTACCGGCATCGAAATGGAATTTCCTAAGGGCATAACAAATACCATTACCATTAGTGGTCAAAAATTAAGTACATGGGTACCCACTTTTTTGCAAGACAAACTGGAGTTGACTAAAGTCGTCTGCCAATTTTTTCCCCAAGACAACAACCGCTTGAGCTTGCAAGCTACTTTGGAATCTGGATCAAGCACCGCGTTGGTGCAGTACAATGGTTTTCAGATCAGCAACCAGCAAGTAATAGTAGGGCTGGAGCGCAGCAATACTAGCTTATTTACCGCTACCCTCGGTGGAAAATTAGCTTTGGGTGGTTTAGGTTTCAACCTGAGTGGCGCTGCCAATTCCAATCGCGAATGGTCACTAGTCGGCTCGCTAGACAACCTTAAAGTGATAGAACTAATTCGCAATGCTGGTCAATGGCTGGGGATAACCGTACCACCAATGCCCAGCGTACTTGAGAATTACAAGATCTAACAAGCCAGTATTGCCTTGAATAGCGAGCGCTCGGCTCGGTTTACGGGGAGCTGTGATTTTGGAAAAGTGGAAGCTTTTTTTGGTCAATCCAGCGGACAAGCCCGTACTTTTTTATGGGGTTTTGCGCCCAATACTGATTACAAACTGGCAAACCTGAGTAGCGCACTGGAACCGATCGACAAAATTGGACTAACTGATCTTGCTCTCGTATACGCGGCCGCAACAACGCCAGCTGATCAGAGTTTGACGCTGTTGCAAAACATGCAACTGGGTTCCTTGAGTGTGAAACCAGGACTTACTTTACTTGGAGGGTTCAATTTACCCGACAACCTACCGGGGATGTCCAGTAAAGGTAAGGTGCTGATGCGCGCCAATTTACCCCCGGACTTGCTGCCGCACCAAGCTTGCAAGCCAGCGTCATTTTCAATGGACTCCAATTGGGGGATGTTTTTCGGATCAATGAAGCCTTTTTACAGCTCGCTCCCGTCGATTTATCTTTTGGCGCGGGGCTGAGCATCGGTGCTAATTTTGACAACAACGGTTGGCTCAATTTTTCG
>JBBRGN010000198.1:0-9063 GCA_038240665.1 Chitinophagales bacterium
CAAATCGCATTCCTTACTGGGGATGCTCCGCGTTGATGGCAAGGTGTATAATTTTATGGGCATTCCAGAATACATTCCCGTCATCCTTTTGCCCAATGCCGCCAAAGCACCTTACAGTTGCCAATACACCGAGATAGCGCCCGATAAAACATGGATGAAGGAAAATTTTAACGATTCCAAATGGATGAATGGCGCGGCGCCTTTTGGCAGTAAAAGCATAGGAGCTAAAACCGAATGGAAGGGTCGGGAAATCTGGGTGCGTCGCACTTTTGAACTGACGAATCTCAACATCGACCAGTTGGTGTTGGAATTGCTGCACGACGACGATGTGGAAGTCTACCTCAATGGAGAACTTGCCTTTCAATGCGCCCCGTGTTACAACGACAGTTACGAAAACAAAAAAATAGCGGCGGTGGTCAAAAGTAAGCTTCGTCAAGGGATCAATACGCTGGCGATGCATTGTACCAATACCGCCGGACCGGGTATGCTCGATGCTGGTCTTGTCAGTATTGCTGCGCTTAAAGAGGTAACTCCGGCTATCCAAAAAAGCGTGAACTTAACCGCAACTCAAACGACCTATGAATTTACTTGCGGTGGAATTGACCTTACCTTGAACTTTTTTTCACCGCTGTTGCTCACCAATTTAGAAATCTTGGGGCGTCCCATTTCTTATATTTCAACAAAAACGGTGGCCAACGATGGCCAAACCCATGATGTTCAATTGTTTTTAAGCGCCGCTGGAGAAATTGCTGCCAATACCCCCCAGGATGTCATGGAATACAGTAAGACGCCTGATGGCGGATTGCCTTTGCTGAAGGTGGGTACGCGGGCTCAACCAGTATTGCAAAAATCCGGCGACGACCTGCGGATCGATTGGGGTTACCTCTATTTTGCACCCATGCAGCTGAACAATACGGTATTAGAGCTGGCTAGCCGCGCAGACGCCTTCGCCCGTTTTTTACAATTGCCCAAACCCGCAAATCCTATCTCACCGGAGCTGCTTTGTATTGAATCAGGTTTGGGGAAAATATCAACCACACCCGTCGAACGCCAATTTTTATTGTCGTACGATGAACGCCTGGCCATTCAGTTTTTTGGTCAGCCGCTGCCGCCCTGGTGGCGACAAAATACCCAGGAAATGCGCCAATTGCTGATTAAAGCCTATCAAGAATACCCGGTAATAAAAGCCAGAGCGAATCGATTTGATGAAGAAATATTTGAAACCGCTAAGTCGTGCGGAGGCGTGCATTATGCGGAGCTGTGCGCGATGGCCTACCGACAAGCAGTTGCTGCGCATGAGCTGGTTCGTGATTTCAAAAGCGGAGAAGTTTTCTTTTTTTCAAAAGAAAACTTTAGCAATGGTTCCATTGGCACCGTGGATGTGACCTACCCTTCAGCGCCTTTGTTTTTGGCTTACAACACGGGTTTGATGAAGGGCTTACTCAATGGTATTTTTTACTATACCGAAAGTGGGAAATGGACCAAACCATTTCCTGCGCACGATTTGGGGACTTACCCCCAGGCCAATGGACAAACCTACCCCGAAGACATGCCCGTAGAAGAAGCGGGCAATATGATCATACTTACAGCAGCGGTAGGTCGGGCAGAAGGTAGCTCAGTCTATGCTCGCCAGCACTGGAAAGCGCTTACGCAATGGGTGAAATACTTGGAACAAGAAGGTTTTGATCCGGCCGATCAATTGTGTACCGATGATTTTGCCGGACATTTGGCACATAACACCAATCTTTCGCTAAAAGCCATCATCGCCATCGCCGCTTATGGGCGGATGGCCGAAAAAATGGGCGATGCGCCAACCGCTTTGAAGTACAGCAGCATGGCCAAAGATTTTGCCAAAAAATGGCTAGAAATGGCTGATGATGGCGATCATTTTTCCTTGACCTTTGACAAAAAAGGAACCTGGAGCCAGAAATATAATTTGGTTTGGGATAAATTGTTGGATTTGAAGCTATTTCCAACTAGCGTTTATGACCGCGAAATTGCCTATTACCTTCGCAATCAAAAACCATTCGGATTACCGCTCGACAGCAGGAAGACCTATACCAAAAATGATAGGATTATTTGGTCGGCAACTTTGGCAAGCAATCCGGAAGATTTTGTCAAATTGGTAGATCCCGTTTATAAATTTGCAACCGAAACGCCAGACCATGTCCCCTTAAGTGATTGGTATGAAACCACGAATGGCAAAAAAACGGGTTTTCAAGCCCGCAGCGTAGTAGGCGGTTTTTTTATTAAAATATTGGAGCAAAAATGGCGAAAATAGTAGGCTGAGCAAACAAATTCGTGGATACTTTTTAAATCGAATCAATCATGGCTTTTGAACGAAAGAACCAACCGCTGGCCAGCAAACGCACCTATTTTTATCGGCAGATGCGTTATGCAGTCTACGCTTTTGGTATTATTGTCATTTCTTTGGGCATTGGTACATTGGGGTATCATTATTACGATGAACTAAGCGTCCTAGATGGTTTTTACAATGCCTCGATGATTCTTACTGGAATGGGACCCGTGAACCCCATGGTTGGTCCGGCCGCCAAAATTTTTTCCTCGCTTTATGCCATTTTTAGCGGCGTGGCTTTTTTGACCACCATTTCGATATTGCTTTCACCAGCGGTGCATCGATTTTTACATCAATTGCATCTGGATGAAAAGGATTGGCAATAACCATTTCTAAATGGCCATGAAAGGGAAAAAATTAGGGTTCTAAAGCATTTTTTTGCTACACTAAATCAACAAATGTCCATTTTTCAGAAAAAAAATAGTTAATAGTGGTAATTTAAAGCCAACATTTTCCAAGTAACCAATGTCAAAGAGTAAAATCGTTGTTGAAGCAGAAAAGTACGTGACCCAGCTGCTGCTCGAGAAATTGAACAGCAACATCACCTACCATAATCTAAAGCATACGCAGAGCGTTCGCAATGCCGGTATGCAAATTGCCTCCCTAAGTAACCTTGGCGAAGCAGAAAGAGAAATCGTTGAACTCGCTTGTTTGTTTCACGATACCGGGATAACTGAGGTGTATCAGGACCACGAAAAAATCAGTGCCCGGATTGCGCTGGAGTTTCTGCAAAGCCAGCAATACCCCAGTCCTCAGTTGCAATTGGTATTGGGTTGTATTGAAGCAACATTCCCGGGAGGAAAACCCAAAAATTCCCTGGAAGAGATTGTACGCGATGCCGATTATGCACACCTCGGGAGTCCAGATTATGCGGAGCAATTGGACTCCTTACGTCAGGAATGGGAACTAATGCTTCCGCGGAAATATGAGAATCGAGAATGGCTCAAGCTTAATCTGGATTTCATTAAAAAGCATGAATACTATACCACTTCTGCAAAAATAGCCTTTGAAGCGATGAAAGAACTCAATCGCAAAAAATTCAAAAAATGGCTAAAAGAAGGGCGTTCAAAAACCAAAGAGTTTGTAGAGGATCGGGTGTCAATTGTAGAAAGCCGCAGTTCCCAGATGATGTTCAAAACGGCATTACGCAACCACATGGATCTAAGCAATTTGGCAGACAATAAAGCCAACATCATGCTTAGTGTCAATGCCTTGATCATCACTGCCGCCTTGCCTAATTTGGCACTGCAAGTAAAAGCACACCTCGAGTTGCTGGGGCCTTTCATTATGCTGCTGTTTACTTGCTTGGCTTCCATGATTTTTGCCACCTTGGCTACCGTTCCAATCAAAATGACGGGGATGACGAGTTTAGAAACCATTCGCGGAGGTAGGTCAAATCTTTTTTTCTTTGGTAATTTTTACAGCATGACCTATGATGAATACCGCCAGGGAATTAAAATAGTTACCTCAAGTGAAGATAACCTAGAGGATTCCATTATGCGCGATTTGTATTTTTTGGGCAAATCACTGGGCCGTAAATACCAGCAATTGCGTGTTTGTTACATCATTTTTATTTCAGGCGTTTGTTTGTCGGTAGCTGCTGCAGGAGTGGCTTATTTGTTTATTGTGTAATGATGTGGCACATTTAAAGTTTAAGCTTATTAGACCGGATTGCTGAATGAATTAGTACGACGGTAGATGACTGGTGGTATTGACAACGATTTTTTCTGCTTTATTTTCGTTTAAGATCAACTAGACAAGATAATTCATGATCATAGATACCATCTCTTTTCGTGAAAATCCATAAGTAGGCCTTTCGATAGCGCGGGCCTCTCTCTATTTATGGTGTATGTACTCCCACTCTTTCTTTTTTTCTTCCCCTATTCCATCGATTAAATTGAGGCAATCATGCCGCATTCTGCTCCCGGATTCGGATACTTTTTCAACAAAAAGGCCTAGTTATCGTACAAAAGGCACGAAGGGTCTAATAGCTAAAATGAAATCCCTTTTATTCTGTTCCTTTGTATTTGATCTAGATGATCCAGCAAATTCAATTACAATACAAAAATACTACACTATGAATTCGGCTTTCCGTAATATATCCATCCTATTCAGAGCCCGTCTATTTTTGACCTACCTGATGGGGTTAACTTTTTTCCAAACGCTTTGTGCGCAGGAAACCACTCCTACTGCAAAACAAGTATTTCAAATTACTGGTAAAATAGTAGATGCGTCTAACAAACAGGGGCTGGGATTTGCCACAGTAGCAGTATGGCAAGGCGAAGTAGGCAAAGATGGCGGCCAAATTGGCGGTACAAATACTTCTGAAACCGGCGAATTCAAGTTGGAAAATGTCCCAGCTGGGGAGGTCAAACTGCACGTCTCGTATGTAGGTTTTGCGGAAAAAATCCAAACGGTACAGTTGAGTAAGAATACCGATTTGGGGACTATTTTTTTAGCCTTCGATTCAAAAATGCTTAAAGAAGTATTGGTAAGCGCGGAAAAAAAAGGCATGACCATGTCCATGGAAAAAAGGGTTTTTAATGTGGATAAAAATATAACAACTACGGGCGGAACGGCCGAAAGTTTACTCCGTAACGTCCCGTCCTTAACCATCGATGCCGATGGAACTGCCAAATTGCGCAATGTAGCCACCACGATCTATGTCAATGGCAAACCTACCCAGTTGAGCTTGGCACAAATTCCAGCCAACCAGATTGAATCCGTGGAAGTGATGACAAATCCTTCGGCCAAGTACGATGCTTCAGCTGCCAGTGGTATCGTGAATCTCGTTATTCGTAAAAATCGTAAACCGGGTTACAACGGCGTTGTCAGCGCTGGATATGGGAGCAATTCCCGTTTCGATGGTACGCTGAGTTTGGATTTCAACCGGGGCAAATGGAATTTTTCCGGTTTGTACAATGCCAATTCTACCAAAAACCCTTTGAACAACTATACCGACCGTACTTCCCGCTTAGCGGATGGTACAACACTGGGATATTATCACCAAAACACCCAGATCCGGTTGGACAACATCTTTCAAAATGGTCGGGTCGCTATTGATTTTTCTCCTTCCAAGCAAATGACTTTTACTTTAGCGGGCAACTACGTAAAGGGGAGATTTAACAGCATCACCAGTCAGGAATATCAGAATTTTGATGCTTCACATAATGTATCTACCTACGGACAGCGCTCAACCTTGCCGCAAAACAGTTTTACCAATACCGGATTGGAATTAGACTGGCGGTATCAGTTTCCTGAAAAAGGCCGTGTGCTGAGCTTCGTTTCCAGCTTTAACCGCAACCAGGTTTCGAATGCCGCAGATTGGCAGACCACCTACTTGAATGCTGCTGGTGTAACGCAACCCAATTATCCTGAAGTAGATAAAATTCAAGGAAGAACCCTGGGCAATCAGTATCTAGCGCAGTTGGATTACACCAAACCGGTGAATGATTCCACCAAATGGGAAATGGGTTTGCGTAGCTTCACCTACGTACGGGACCAACAATATTTTTTCAATCAATTCAGCGAAGCTGCTGGCAGTTTTAAACTTTTGCCCGGCTACTCTCAAAATGCCAACATCACCGAGGCGGTAAATGCTGCTTACATTTTATATACCACCAAATTGCAACACGACATCAGTATACAAGCGGGTCTGCGTTTAGAGCAGTCGAGCTTAAAAGGGGTTTCTCGTTTTGAGCCGGTTACTACTTTTGGTTATCATTTCCCTTCAAGCGATGGCAAAAAATGGATCAAGATGTTTTTCCCATCCTTTGCTATTTCAAAAAAATTGAGCGAAGAATCATCGATTGGCATCAACTTGAGCCGCAAAATCGGTCGCCCACGCTGGCAGCAAATTTTCATCGGTATCCAATCCAATGACCGTCAAAACATCACCATTGGCAACCCTGCTTTACAACCGGAGTTTGTAAATACCGCAGAGCTCAACTATGACAAATCCTGGGGGAGTACCCACTTGCTATCTACGCTTTACTACATCTACGAAGACAACACCATCAAACCAACGGTACAACCTTCCGCTACTGATCCCTCCATTTTAGTGACCACTTTTACCAACGTGATCGCCGATATTCGTGCCGGTTTTGACAATACCCTTACGTTTTCAGTGGGCAAAAACTTTAACGTACTGGCCAACTTCAATTTTTTCAATACGGTTTTACAGACTGATGTGAGCAAACGTACCCTCTGGAGCTACAATGCCAAGTTGAACCTTACTTATAAGCTGCCCAATAACTTCACCGTTCAACTCAATACCAATAATGATAGCCGCTTCCCTCAATTGCAGGGCTATCGCGGACCGATCCGCGCTGCAGATTTTGCAATCCGTAAATCATTCATGCAAAACAAGGCCAGCGTGGTTTTTACCCTCAACGATATTTTCAACTCTCGCCGCCAGTTTAATTATTATGATCAGCCTACTGCTTATCAGGTGACCATGAGTCGCCGCGATATTCGGTATTACAAACTTACGCTCCAACTTCCCCTGGGAAACTTGGATAACTCCCGTAAAAAGCGGGATGCGAAATTGGGAAGACCTGACATCGATTTTGGCAACAATTAAGTAACACCAGGCGGCGATTAATTCACAATTTGATAACTTAAAAATAAAGCTTTGGTAATCAAAGATTTGAACCTTTGCAGATTACTTTAGTCTAATGATTAGTGTTTATTTTTGATGATAAAATGGTAGCCAGGGTAGTCCGCTTTTTGCTGGACTTACCCTGCGCTTTTTTTACGCCCTTACCCAGCATCTAATTTGGATGTTTATATTTGCCAGCAAAATCATCCACATGCAGATTTTGAACAGCACCTTGGCGGATATCGACGCCATTTTTGAATTGTATGACGAAGCTGTAGCGCTCCAAAAAAAGGTTTTCAACAAACATTGGCAAGGATTTGATCGACAGGTAATTGAAAAAGAAATTCTGGAATTGCGTCAATGGAAATTGGTACTTGAAGGTCAGCTGGCTGGGATTTTTGCCGTTACCTTTTTTGATCCTTTGATTTGGGGAGACAAAGATTTGGGCGATTCCATGTATTTACACCGCATCGTTTCGCACCCCAATTTTAGGGGAAAGAATGCTGTTCAAACCATTGTAGCTTGGGGAAAAAATTATTGCCAAGAAAAAGGCCTTACCTATTTGCGTCTGGATACCTGGGGCGATAATCCTAAATTGTACGATTACTACCTCAAGGCCGGGTTTACCTTTGTTGGTTATACTGAAATGAAAAAAACGGAGGGCTTGCCTAAGCATTATGAGGGCTTGCAATTGGCGCTTTTTGAGATAAAAGTTGACGAAGATTGATTTGGTTTAGGTAGCGCTATTTTTAGGAAAAATTCGTCGCTCCCTCCCTTTTTTCTAACTCTACTTAAAGCCGCCATTCTGAAGAGGGACGCTCCTGGAAAACGTAGGCATTCTTGACAAAAAAAATTATTCCGCCCATTCTTCTTTTTTTTACCTTGGATATGGTTTCCGACGTTTCCTTTACTTTCAAAAATCTTCAACATGCCCAATGTCCATTACCGTACTTGCAACCTTTGCGAAGCCATGTGCGGATTAGAAATCAAAACCGAAGGTCAAGCGATTCTATCCATCTCTGGTGATGCGCAGGATCCGTTTAGCCGTGGGCATATTTGTCCCAAAGCGGTAGCGTTGAAGGACATTTATGAAGACCTCAATCGCCTGCGCAGCCCCGTGAAACGGACGCCACAAGGTTGGGAACCGATCAGCTGGGAAGAAGCAATGGAAACCATCGTTTCCCGTATTCAAGGAATACAACAGGAGTACGGAAAAAATGCGGTGGGGCTTTACCAAGGAAATCCTTCGATCCACAACCTAGGAACGACCATGAACAGCCCGATTTTTGCACGTTCATTGGGATCGAAAAGCATTTTTTCGGCCACGTCTACCGACCAATTGCCCCACCATTTTGCTTCGTGGTTGATGTTTGGTCACCCGATGTTGATTCCTATTCCTGACCTTGACCGTACGCAATATTTGTTGATTTTTGGTGCCAACCCCAATGCTTCGAACGGCAGCATGATGACCGCGCCAGATGTAGCCAAACGCTTAAGATCCATCAAAGAAAAAGGCGGAAAAGTGGTGGTGATCGATCCCCGAAAAACCGAAACTGCCGAAAAAGCCAGCGAACACCATTTTGTCCAACCTGGAGCAGACGTCCTGGTTTTACTTGGCATCTTACATACCCTTTTTGCCGAAAAAAGGGTAAACCTTGGCAACTTGGCCGGTTTTGTAGATGGTTTAGCAACGATAGAAACCTTGGTGCAAGATTTTTCACCAGAAAAAGTAGCAATTGCCGCCGGTCTGGGCGCCCAAACCATCCGCCGCCTAGCGCTTGAATTCGCCGATGCGCCAAGTGCGGTCGCCTATGGTCGAGTGGGCGTGTCTACGCAAGCCTTTGGAGGCTTGTGTCAATGGCTGATCAATGTGCTCAACATCGTGACTGGCAATTTTGATCAAGCTGGTGGCGCCATGTTTACCCGTCCAGCTTTCGATATTTTGGCTGGCGCCCGGTCGAGCGAGCGCTTTGCACGCTGGCGCTCGCGGGTGCGAGGGTTGCCAGAATTTATGGGAGAACTACCAGTAGCTGCCCTTGCTGAAGAGATCCTAACTCCAGGCGAAGGACAGATTCGAATGCTGATTACCAGTTGTGGCAATCCGGTA
>JBBRGN010000199.1:0-9044 GCA_038240665.1 Chitinophagales bacterium
TTTTTTGCCCAACCAAACCCTTACTTTGGGTTATGGCTTACACAATCAAATGCAACCCATGCCGGTGTTTTTCTATCAGGAACAGACCGCCCCAGGCGTTTATGAAAACCGCAATAGCAAACTCAATTTCACGCGCAGCAACCATTTTGTATTGGCTTATGATCGTCGATTCGGAACCCAGTGGCGCTTGAAAGCAGAAACTTACTATCAGGCGCTTGACCATGTGCCTGTAAAACCTACTCCTTCCAGTTTTTCAATCCTCAATGCGGGCGCTGATTTTGTATTTCCAGAAGCAGGCACCTTGACCAATAACGGAAGCGGAAGAAACTATGGGGTGGAAATTACCGTAGAAAAGTTTTTCAGCAAAGGGTATTATGCCCTCATTACTGGCTCATTGTTTGATTCCAAATACACCGGTAGCGATGGCATTGAGCGGAACACTGCCTTCAACAATAAGTACATTTTAAATACCTTGATCGGTAAAGAATTCAAATTTGGTAAGGACAAACGCAACGCTTTTACCTTGGACTTTAAATTAGCCACCGCTGGCGGCAAGTTTTATACGCCCGTAGATTTGGCAGCATCGCAAAAGCTTAATAAAGAAGTACTGCAAGAAAACATCGCTTTTAGCGAGCGCTTGCCCAATTATTTTAAGCTGAACATAAAACTGGGGTATCGCGTTAATAGCAAAAGTAAGCGCATGTCTCAACAATTTTTCATCGATTTGCAAAATATGACCAACCACAAAAACCTTTTTGTACGGCGGTACAATATCCTAAATGGCCAAATCAATGATGTATCGCAAACCGGTTTCTTCCCAGATATTCTGTATCGGGTACAGTTCTAAATTTTTGCTTAAATTCGTATTATGATGACAAAACAGCAACGGCGAAAAGAAGAGATAATCAAGCTCGTGGGAATAGATGATCGACCAGCTATGGCCATTTTCATTCCTATGGTTGCCTTTTTAGTGCCGTTGCTGTTTTTTATTGATGATTCGCCGAATGGTTTCACCGAGTATTGGCCGAGATTTATCATCTCATCCGTTCATACCTTGAGTTATTGGTTTTCAGTACGCGGAATCATCATCGCTATGAGACGACGTTTCCCAGGAGCGAAAGAAACAGGTAAGCGTTTGGCCATGAGCCTCTTGCTGCTTATTCCGACTTATCTAGTGTTGAGTTTTTTTGTAAAAAAAGCTTGTTTTCCATTGATGAAGCTAAGCGGAGCTCCTGGCGTAGAATTGGATCTTTTTCGTGCCAATGTAGCTTCGATTACCATCATCGCACTGGTGTGGGCTATTTATGAGAGTATTTTTATGTATGCCCGTTGGCGGGATTCCGTTGTTGCACATGAAAGGTTACACGGACAATACATCCAATCACAGTTGGAGGGCTTAAAAAGCCAGGTTAATCCCCATTTTTTGTTCAATAGCTTGAATACCTTAGCGTATATCATTCCCGAGGATTCCAAAAAAGCAGTCACGTTTGTAGAAAAGTTGGCCAAAGTATACCGCTATATCCTTGAGATACAAGATCGGAGATTGATTCCTCTGCGGGAAGAACTGGCCTTTTTGGAATCTTATATTTTTTTGCATCAGGAGCGGTTTGGGAAGAATTTGCAGGTGCAAATAAAAGTATCCGATGAAACACAACACAACCTCATTGTGCCCCTATCGCTCCAGATATTATTTGAGAATGCTTTTAAGCACAACATCATCTCCAGCGAGCATCCGCTTACTGTTGTTTTGACGGTAACGGATATGCAGTTGACGGTTTGTAACAACCTCCAACGCCGCAATACTAAAATAGAGTCCACCAAAATTGGCTTAGCCAATATCCAAAACCGCTACAAATACTTTACCGAGCAGCTCATTGCCATTGAGGAAACCGAAACGACTTTTTCGGTGAGCATACCTTTGATTCATGCTCCGGTATTGGTAGATTTCGATTAGATCCCTGATCAAATTCTTATCGTTTCATTAAATTAAGGTTAAAAAAAAACTACCCGACTTAATTTGCGTTTCACTTCCAATTGCTTCACTTAAACAAATTAGAAAATGATTAAACCATGGTACTTAGGGCATTGCCTTTGGTTATCTGCCCTATCCTTTTTCCCGGATTTCGACAACACAGCAACACTACAAATAAAAATCGAAGGCATAAAAACGAATAAAGGTAAGGTTTACCTCGCGGTTTTTTGTAAAGAAGAAAATTTTCCCGACGATAAATCTGCGTGTTACCGAGAAATAATTACCGTTCCAGAACAAGGTTTTTGCAGCTTTAGTCTTCCCAAATTGTCATTTGGAAAATATGCAGTCGCCATCTATCAAGACCTAAACAACAATGCCAAATTGGATAAAAACCCTTTTGGAATTCCCCAGGAACCCTACGGCTTTTCCAATAACCCCACAGTAAAATGGCGCGCTCCTCGTTTTTTAGAATCTTTTTTTGAATTTAAACCAGATCATCAATCCATCAGCATACAGCTAAAATCATGGAAAGAAAGGTGATTTTGGGCGTTCGATAACGCGGGTTAAAGAAAAAATCAAGAAAAATTTGGATCTACGAATCTCTTCGTATATATTTGTCTACGAAACGGTTCGTATTTTTATAAAAAGAACGTAATGAGTACGGAGAAGATGCCACAACCTACGGAAGGGGAACTAGAGATTCTACAAGTTTTGTGGGAGTATGGCGCTGCAACGGTACGTTTTGTGAACGACAAGTTGAATGAAAAACGGGAGGTAGGGTATACCACAACCTTGAAGCTATTGCAGATCATGGTTGAAAAAGGTCTGGCCAGACGGGATACTCAGAGCCGCACGCACATTTATGAAACGAGTAGTTCAGAAGCGGACATGCAGCAAAATCTGTTACAAAAATTTGTGGACAGTACTTTTCGCGGTTCGGCGATGAAATTGGTTTTACAGGCGCTTGGAAATTCTGATGCTTCACCGGAGGAATTGGATGAAATCAAGAACCTAATTGATCAGATTGAAAAAAAGTCATAACCTGGGTCTATGCAAGGGATCTCTGCCGAAATGATTTATGCTTTGGGCTGGATGGTGGTTAATTCCCTCTGGCAAAGCGCAGTAATTGCGCTGGTATTAGCTGCTTTAATGGTCTGTTTTCCGCGCATGTCTGCCCATTGGCGGTACAATATGGCATACACCGCCTTATTGTTAACGGCAGCGGTAGCAGGATGGACTTTTTTTCAATATTATCAACAAGCCGTGGATACAGTAGTGCTGCAAAGCGGTGATTGGATTTGGGCAGTTCAGCAGCAGGCGGCATCGCCTGTTGAGCAATCTTTGAATTCCAATGTTTGGGAAAACTGGAAGGGCTGGTTTAGCTCCTATTTTGATCGCAACCTGCCTTTGATCGTTTACGTATGGTTTTGCGGGGTGGTGTTTTTTTTGCTGCGCCTGTTGGGAGGAGTTGCTTATGTGCAACACCTCAAGCAGCATGGCTTACAAGAGCTCCCCCAAAACTGGCAACATCGGTTACAAGAACTGGCTGCGCAGTTGAAAATTAAGCACTTTCCCTTATTGCAAAATTCTGCCAAAATTCATGTTCCGATGGTCATTGGCTATTGGAAGCCAGTTATCCTCCTGCCGCTGGGCATGCTGAGCGGTTTGAGTCAGGCACAGGTAGAAGCGATTTTGGCACATGAATTGGCGCACCTACACCGCCACGATTTCATGCTAAATTTACTACAAACCATTATCGACGTTCTTTTTTATTTCAATCCGGCCGTTTGGTGGATTTCCGCCACCATCCGTAACGAACGCGAACACTGTTGTGATGATCTTGCCGTTAAAATTTGTGGCAATGCTTTGGTTTATGCCAAGGCGTTGGTACACTTGCAAGAATTGCGCTTGGGCAGCAATCCCATGTTGGCAATGGCAGCAGTAGGCAAGCGCAAAGTGTTGTTGTCGCGGGTGCGTCGCATATTACATCAACCTTCAAATGCACCAGACATCATGGAAAAATTCACGGTTACCTGCTTGATTTTACTGGCAGGGTTGTTTTTGTCGGTCAAAGCTGAGCATAAAGAAGCTCCTTCGCTTTTGACTGAATCAAGCCGCATGGAGAATCACTCCTATGCACAATCCGATACCTTACCAAAGGAAAATATCAGCATTCGTACGAGTAAAAATGGCAAAAAATTTGACGTTAAATTGGAAAATGGAACCATCAAAAACCTCAAGGTAGATGGTAAAGAGATTCCAGCCGCGCAGTTCAAAAGCTATGAAGCCGAAGTAGCGCAATTGATAAAAGATGTACCGCCGCCCCCCCCACCTCCTTTTCCAATGTCGGCACCAAGAGCTCCAGGTGTTCCAGGCATGCCACTGCCCCCACTGCCCCCACTGCCTCCAGGCCCTCCGGGCATACCGCAACAGGGAGGATATCGCTACCAAATAAATGATGACAATTCAAGAGAAGTCATCATCAATCGGGGTGGCCCAGGCGGTCGGGAAATGCAAGTTACCTTGACCCCGCGGGCGAATCCAGGCACTCAAATTGAACGATCGGTTATTATTCAGGATGGAGATTCGGTACAAATTGAGCGAATCTATGCGCCCCAAGCGATGCCAGGCGGAATGGGAAATGGGTTTAAAACACCAATGGAGTTCCAATACCGCTTCGATAGGAGCGATTCCATCAGTGGCAAAGTTGACAAAAACATCAATGTAGTTATTAATGCCGAAGAGATCCAGCGGATGATAGAGCAGGGGAGCAAAAACATCATCATCAACAAAGATCAACGGATGAAAATGGATGGACTCCAATTCAAAATGGAGGGAATGGAAGGGTCATTCGAAATGCGCGGATTTGTGGACGGAAAAGCTGGGATGCCTAGTTCAGAAATTGAAGAAAGCTTGATGCAGGACGAACTCATCGAAAGGGGGAAATCTTTCAATTTTGAATTGACAAAGGCACATTTGAAGATTGATGGTAAAAAGATGCCTGAGCCCTTGCATCAGAAATACTTGAGAATCTATGAACAAAGCTCCGGGATGCGTTTGGAGGATAAAAGTAGAATAGTGATCAAAAAATAGCGTCAATCGCTTGGGGAAAACTAAGAAAAGCTGGTGTTTGGAAGCAGTAAAACTCACTGCAATCCAAACACCAGTTTCATTTTTTCAATCATTACATGCCCTATCTCCAGCCTAATCCAGAAATAGTTGCAGCTTGAATGACCGGCTCTTGGTAAAAAATAGCATACAGAATACAGGCCACAAAGACCAAGAATGCCAATACAATGTCCATTGACGGCTTAATAGTAGCGTTGGGTTTTGTTTGATTCATAAGACAATTTTTGTTAGTTCGGGATTATCAATTTACAAGCGTTCTCCCGTTAGTTAGTAATAGTGTATAGTTCAACCAATGTGTAATTGCGTATTAAAAAAAAAACGGTATCAATGAATTAGACCTAAAATGGAGGCATTTGTCACGGAATAACGGACATTTGAACTAGCGATCTAACCAAGTTTTGAATGCGCCTACTTTTTCCCGACTTACCACTACATCAAAAGGAGCTATGGGCAAAAGCTCAAGCTTCAATCGATTGTTGAAGTAGGGATGGATCTTCAAGATCGCATCGGCATTCAATATGATTTTTCGATTGATTCTAAAAAACTGACTAGGGTCTAGAACGGTTTCTAATTGTTCTAGGGTATAATCCAAGTGCTGTTTTTTACCATCGGTTAGACGCGCAAAGACTATGCTCTCTTCAGCGTAACAATAACGTACATCACGTACGAGAATGTAGGATAGGGAATTTCCTTGCTTAACGAGAAATCGCGCCCTAAAGGTAGAACTTTGTAAGTTATTAAGCAACTGACTGACCAAAGAACTATCAAAAGAAATGGATTTTCCGGCTATTCGGTCATATTTTTGGAAAGCAAGCGTCAATTCTTCAGCAGAAATGGGTTTCAATAGATAATCAATGCTGTTGAGTTTAAAAGCTTTTAGGGCATACTGGTCATAAGCAGTAGTGAAAATGACCATCGACTGGACTTGAACCTGATTGAAGATTTCAAAACTTTGGCCATCAGCCAAGTGAATGTCTAGGAATATAAGATCAGGAGAAGGGTGGGTCTGAAGCCAACGTACCGCGCTTGAAATAGATTCGCAAGTGCCTAGAATTACTGCATCGGGTCGACACTGTGAAATTAAAAGCTCCAGTCGCTTTACCGCGGGCATTTCATCCTCAATTAAAAGTACGTTCATAGGGACTATAGGTTCTAAAGCGCTCTCCTTATCAAAATTCATTTCTTGTCCCATAAAACGCTCCCTTTGCTGCTCTTGTTGCCAATGGGATTTGCTTTGAAGAAAGAAAACCATAGTTTTTTAAAAGGAGAAGTGTTTTGGAAATGAAATTAGAGACTAAAAAGTAATAATTTTTTATAATATATTGATTGTTTTAATAAAAAAGAACGCTTAATCGAATTTTGATCATAAAAAAGCTTAAAGTTTACTAACTTTACTACATAAATTGACATTAAAGGTTCCCTCAATAACGCTAATTATAAAAACAAAATGAGAACACAGGCCATACCCTGGGTACTTACCTGCTATTTTCTATACTTTCCACAAGCGCAGTTTGCCATACCTCCACCCTATCTTTATGATCACAATAATTTTTGGCTGTGGACATTCGTGTTCAATGTTTCTAATTTTGGGGTTTTACATAAAGCGATTTATCCGCTTATTGAGTATCCCAAAACCAGCCATCGTTAAGTATTTTCAAACCGGAACAATAAGGGTCTGATGATTGCTGAACTCAAAGAACTCATCATGGTGGTACAGCAGAGCCATCCCAACATCAGCTTGGTGCTGGGGGACAACAAAGCCCAATCCACTAAAATGCGCTGCCTCTATGAAGGGATTATCAATGGTGACTACCTCACTGACAATGAGGCTACGCTAAAGCTATACCCTGATGAGAACAAAGCCTCCAACTATCGCAAGCTTAAATTTACTTTACGTGAAAAACTGATCAACGCCCTTTTTGACCTAGATAGCAAAAGCAGCGAGTATAATGAATACCAACGAGCTTATTACGATTGCCATAAACTTTGGGCAGCAACAAAAATACTACTGGGTAAAAACGCCGACCTTCCTGCACTTAATTTAGGGTTGAAGCTGTTTAAGGATGCCACTCACTATGAATTTACGGTCTTGGCGATGGACATGGCTTCGGTGTTGCGCTTACAGTATGGGATAAAAATAGGAAATCAAGAAAAATACACCCGCTTTAAAGCTTCCTTTACTCAGCTATCGAATTTGTATCTACAGGAAGGTGCAGCAGAGCAATTGTACTTGGATTTGGCGATCAGTCATGTAACCTCCAAAGAAATAAAGGATTCGGAAATTGTATCGGCTCAATCGGCTTATGATCAAGTTAATCAGCTGTTGGAAAAATTTGACAGCTACCGACTACAACTCTATGCTGCGCTAATACACTTGATCTATTTTACTACCAAGCAGGATTTCGCTAGCTCTATTGAGGCTTGTAAGCATTTCATCAACTATTTTGAAGCAAAACCTTTTGAAGCCAATGTGCCGCTTCAAATATTGTATTTTCAACAATTACGCAATCATTTTCTTTTAAATCGCTATCAAGAATTTGAGCAAGTTGAAGCAAACTGCCGGAAATACATGCAAGAAGGCACTTACAATTGGTTTCGATTTCAGGAACTGTTGGTGCGGATGGCGCTTCATCAAGGCGAATTCGAGCGCGCTTACACATTGTACGACAAAAGCACCAATCAAGCTAGATTTGTCTTTTTACCAGAAAATGTTCGCGAAATATGGACGATCACTGCAGCTTACTTTTATTTCCTGATTGCAACGGGGGCTACTGTTCAGGAAGGCAAAAAAATTAAGCTTAAGCAATTTAGGATCAATAAGTTTTTGAATGAAACCACCCTTTATGCCAAAGATAAAAAAGGGATGAACATCGCCATCGTGATTATTCAATACCTCATTTTGTTGGCTGAAAAAAAACATTCGTTGGCCATCGATCAACTGGAAGGGCTTGATCAATATGCCTATCGACATTTACGTAGCACGGATACTGCGCGAAGTCGAAATTTTATTAAGATGATGCTGCAAATTCCGCTTTCCGGTTTTGATGTCAATGATTTTGAAAAAAAAGCGGAAAGATATCGACTACGAATCACGGATATCACAGGATCCGAAAAACCTCGAAAGTCGGAAGTAGAAATCGTAGACTACGAAAAGCTTTGGGAAGCTTTATGTGCTTTTTATAAAAAAAAGAAAAACATTGCTGTATGACAACAACTTACAGATCAAACTCTAGTATAAATATAGAACTTGATGGGAAAAAATTTCTCGATAAATGGCCAGGGAGGGATTCTTGTCTTTTGTTCTGAATCAACAGCTTTAAAGAAGTTCTAATCAATATTATTCACCAATTTTTTAAAATTCTCGTTAATGAAACACACAAACAAAATGAGCATCGCGCTACGTTTCTTGCGCGTCGTAGTGGACGTCACCACAGTTTAATGCTGTATTTAAAAACAGCTTATGATGGCCTAATGACTCTTGTCATTAGGCCTTTTTTTTATTATTACCTACACAACCTCAAATGTTGAGTTTGGCTTGGTTTTTGTCATGTTTTAATAGTTTAGCGTAAAAAAAATATTTATATCCAAGAAAAGTAACAATTTATAGAGTTTTCGATAAGTCTATATTATTGAAAATCAATTTTCTATTAAAAAAGCCTACCTATTATCGCTCGATTTAAGGGTAACGCTATATTTGGTTTTCGTTTCGGATTGGACAAGAGTTTAAGCAGATCTTTGACTTGCGCTAATTAACAACCAAAGTTCTAAGGACAATGGTTCGTTAAAGATTTAAGCGGCAATTCTGCCTAAAGCATATAGTTCGCGGATTTTGGGGTTATTTTTTTCCACGGATGGGTCTTTCCCATAAATGGAAATTAATTTATCGAGCACAAGTTCATTGATATATTGTGTTTTAATGTCTGTCATGGAAAAGGCACCCCTT
>JBBRGN010000200.1:0-8985 GCA_038240665.1 Chitinophagales bacterium
TACCCGATTGTTTTTTGGGGGACAAAAAACCTACCAGGACTTGCGCGTTCTTTTGTTCCAAATCCAAAAATACAGTCCAATGGCCAGTAATAATCCGCCAAACCCAAGATAGACATACCCGCCTTGATGTTCTTTTGGCAGCACGCCGTCCTCCCCAATGTATACCAACGCTGCCCAGTAGTAAGGCGTTTTTTGAAAGCCTGGCACCGCTGGATTGGTCAAGTATGTGCGTTTAGCCTGGCTCAGAGACTCGGTTTTGGTTTTTCCTTCCATCAAATGGGCATAAAAAGAACCGAATAACTCCTGCGTCGCTAAAGCATTTACCGACCAAAGCGTGGCCACCAAGCCTTTGCTACCCGCAAAGGCAAAGGCGCGTGCCAGACTCATGATGCCTTCCCCAGATTGCAACTTCCCTAGTCCTGTCTGACAAGCGCTAAGGCAGACCAAATCTGCACGCAATGGAAGGGCGTAGATATCGGCTAAATAAACCCGGCGATCAAAAAATTCGATGCCTACTGTCTGATGAGCGCTATCTGCCGAAGCATGGGTTGCCAAATGCAACACACTGTATTGCGGCGCTTTTTCGGCAAAATCATTCCAGGTAGCTCGTTTACCCAGACAAACCAGTTTGCGGATGCCTCCGATTTGCCGTACTTCTTGTCTACTGTTGTTCAAAGGTGCTAATCCGCGTTGTCCGGTTTTGAATTCCGGTGCTATGGCCAGCAAACGGTGTTGTGTCGCCTTTGGTAACGCCCCTTGGGAAAGCAGTACCCGCAACGAATAGCCATATCCCACATCGACTTTTTTGCACCAAAAAGCTAGACTAGACCAGCGTGGCCGCAGTAGGGTATCGCTGACCAAAGCTTCAAAAGGCAACTCGTTCAGAAAAGCATCAGGGATACAAATCAGTTGTTTTATGGTCGTTTTACGCCAAGCTACCGGGAACAAACGGCAGAACAGTTGATTGGCCAGCTGTTGGTAGCTTTCGGGCGATCCACCGGTTTTATCCTCCATAGCGGTTCTCAATTGCGTTACTTCCCGCTGTAAAGAATCCGATTGTCCAATACAATTCCACCGCAGTTGTCCTTGCTGTGAAAAACCAAAAACATAACTTTTTTGCAGCCCAACCACGTATTCCAAAATCAAGGATTGCTTTTTGCCCAATAGCTGTTGTTTGATTTGCGCAAAATCCAATTGGCTTAAGTGCTTTTTGTACTGGACGTAAGCCGGATAGCGTTTTTCCAAACGTTTTTTTAATCCCGCCAATTGATCGCGGGTTTGATCGGCTTGTCGACGTAAGCGCTCGGCCACTTGGGCATTATCGGCTTGCGCAGCGCTGGTTTCCAACCAAGCAATCTGTTTTTTGAGCTGACGGTCTTGTTGCAGTAATGTGTCGCCCTTATTGAATGCTTGTTGCAAACGGTTTTCTTGAATCGCCTCCAATAAAATAACGGCTTTGTTTTGTTCTATCATGCTCCAAGCTTGGCGCAAAATGGTATCGCTTTGGGTTTGGGTATAGAGGGCAAAACCGATGTCCAGTGCTGCGGCCATCCGTTCGCGGCTATAAGCGAGTAAGTTCAATTTTGATGATTCAAAAAACAAAGAATTGCGCAAGGCCAACTCCACTTGTTGCGCCAATTGATGGCAACGGAAAGCTTGTTGAAGGTCAATCAATTGGCCGTGTTGCTCATACAAAGCAGCCAATGCTTTGGCTTTTCCGGCTAGCGCTTCGTACAAGGTGTTTTCCTCAAATAAACTACTGGCTTGAGGCAAATCTTGCAGCTGTTGAGGATGGAAATCTCGGAGGAGCGCTTCCAAGGCCTGATTGAAAAAATGGATCGCTGGCTCCAGTTTTCCCTGTTCCAGCAGTAGTCGACCATATTCTACTTTGACTTTACCGTACTCCCGGTGATGGATTCCGTACACTTCGCGCGCCAGGATCAGCGCCCGATCCAGTGCTTGTCCTGCATCTGTGTAGCGCTTACTGGCCAGCAGCATGCTCCCTTGCAAGGCGTAGGCGCCTTCGAGGTAATCTTTTGCCGAGGTTTCTTGGTGGGAAAGTACGCGTAAAATAGCCAAAGATTGTTGGAGCCAAAGATTAGCCGTGGCCACCTGCCCCAACTCAAATTCGCTGTGCGCCATGCTCAAACAAAGCAGGCCTTTTTGTTCGGCATCCAGCCCCTTGAGTTCCAGCCCTTTTTTAAAAAAGACTAAGGCTTCGGTATTTCGGCCTTCGTTCCAGTACGTCAAACCGAGGTTGTTGTAAAGTCCTGCTAAGCTGCTGCCGCTTGCCTCTTGGAGTGCTTCGGCATACAGCAATCTAGCTTTTTCATTTTCGCCTAGTCGGGTATATTGTGCAATGAGCGGTTTGTACAAATACTCGACCATCTCCGGAAAATGGTATTGACGATGCCAACGGCGGGCTTCTTCATAGGCTGCTATGGATTCCAGAATCCGACTCAATTGGAAAAGATAATCGGCTTTGCTGAGTTGGAGCCAGACCAGTTCTTCGGCTTCCGCCGCCCGATGGGGCGCACGCCAAGCTTGCTTTAGGATTTGGTCAATGTATTGCAATGCCTTGCTTGGATCTTCCAACTGGTTTTGAGCTTCCCAATGGTAGTGCAGCCACTCGGTCAACTGGTTTTTTTGTTGGAATACCCGTGCTGGGTTGCCCTCTTTGGGCAATTGTAGCGCCAAACAAGTAGCTATTCCTACAAAAAAAAGCAACAACCAAGGGATGGAGAACTTCACTTGCTATATTTTAAAACTTAAATATCCGGCTACCAAAAACTGCGCCCCGTGCGTTAAACGCACCAAACCGCGGATTCCCAATGCCGGGCCACGCCGTACCATCCCCAATTGCAGATCGCCAAAAACACTAAGATCCAAGCGGGTCGTATTGCCACGATCCAAGGATTTTGTTTCCGTACTGGTCGACAGGTTTTTCAACAATTCGCCTTTGGTACAATTTCCCCTCGCGTCTTTGATACAAAAATAAGTGTTTTTCGCTTGCGAATAGGAAGCTGCAGAAAATTGTTCCATCTGCATCGACACCAGTACCCCCGTTCCAACTCCAAACCAGGAACTTAGATTTTTGCGCACCTGCAAAGGGACTACCGATATGCTGCGGTAAAATTTGGTAACGGGGCCATTGGCGCGCGAAATGGTATCCACAATCACATCCGTAACCCGACCATTGAAGTTGGCCTTCGTTTGGGTGCTGGCTTGGTAAAGAATCAATTCTTTGGGGTAGCTCGATTTTTCGGTACTCCCCGCAAAAATTTCAACCTGAAAATAAGCTTTATAGGGCTTGAAGGGCGACAAACTCAATCCAGCAAAGGTGGTAGATGGGGTACTAGAGCTGATGTTGCCGATCATTAAAATTTCTTGTCCCAAGATCGCCCCAATTGACCAACCCGGTTTGAAATGGGTCTCCGCATAGTTGGTTAAAATGGGCGGATTGCGGTCAAAAACAATGCTGGCCTGGTTGCTAAACGGGTACTTTTTGACTTTGCGGCCAAATTCCAAACGGTACTTGACAAAACCCTTGGTGGAATCGCGGTCGTTGACCCCTTTTTGATTGGAGCCCGGCAAGTAGATTTGGTGAAAGGTAAAGATCACCTGGCCTTTTTTCAAGGTTGTATCCAGACAACTGCTTGCTATCGGTCCTTCGGGGCAAAGGGCACATTCGGGGTACATGCTCAGTACCTTGATGCCGCTGGGTTCCATGCCCTTGGGGAGTTGCGTACTCAGTTGAATGGTACTCGCCGGACCTTCGCCATTGTTTTGAAAATGCACGCTGTATTCAAGGCTCTTGCTGCGCACCCGTCGGAAACTAACCTTTCGATTGGACACCGCGATGTAGTTGGGATCGTGCGAAGCGAGGATGTCCATTTGCAGGGTATAAACCGCCGTTTTTCCATTTTGACCAATCAGCACCGCGTCCACGGTGATGGTGGTATTGGTATCGGCCAACATGGCCGGAGTTGCTTCCATGGATGCAAAAAGATGGCGTTTTTCATCCGTCTGCAAACCGTCAAATGTCCAAGTTTTTTCCTGGCGGTAAAGCGTTTTACGTTCGGTAATACTTGCATCTTGCGGTGTAAAAAGCGAAGTCACCAACCAGTTTTGGTAGGTTGCATCTTGCACCACACCAGCCCATAAACCGGCAGGGGATCTAGGTTTGGGCGCTACTGAAAGCGCCGCATTTTCTTCTATTTCGCCAAAATGCGTGCGCGCCTCTAAAAATGAAAAATGCGGATTGGCATAGGTTTTTTGATTGAAAAAAAGATGCACCGACCCCGTTTGAAAATCGCCCCCCAAGTTGGCATAGGTCAGGATGAATACCAATTCCTCGCCCGGCCGCGGGTTGCGGATACAACGCAGCTGCAAGGCTTCTTCCTTGGGCAACAGCGGAAAACCAGGATCAGCAGAAGCCATAATGCGCGAAGAAGCGGAATTGCCTTCGATGCGTTTGGGGCGCGATTTTGGCGATTTCCCTTTGTCGTATTTTCCGGTAGCCCAGAGCTGTGCAGTACAATCTTCCGGATGTGCAAACAGGTGCGTCGGATTTTTTTCATTGCTGTATGTACCGTCGCCAAACTCCCAATAGTAGTCATAGGAAGGAAGCGGCGCGCCAGGAATGGCTTGTTGGGGCGGTACAATGGGTGAAAAAATGACCTTGTTGCCCTGTTTTTGCATGCTGAAATCCGCCGCCGGTTCAGTTGTCGTTTGAGCACTAAGCCCAAGAGCTAAGCCCAAAAAAAGCAGGAAGTAGTAGTTTTTCAATGGGTTCATGGGATCTGGAATTTGAAAATGGTGGTCAAGGGTTTTGAATCTTGCTGTGCGGGCAATCAAGGCCAAAACTGCTCAAAAAACGCTAAAAAGAAGGTTGCGATTACTAAAGTAGCATATTTTGCTGAAATAACCTTTTTTGAACGCCCATCTATTGCTGGTTTTGGTACCGCTTTCTCAAAAAAGACCCTATATTTGAAATCAGATTTAAGTAAAAACCGGCTGGTCGTTTTAAGCTACAACACCGTTTTTTTCCGAATAGCCTATGCAGGAAAGCAACTATTTACAAGCCCTTTGTGCCGGTGACTCCAAGCTCATCCGCGGAATCTACCAGCAATACGCTGCACAAATCCAACGCTGGGTACTCAGCAACAATGGCTCTAGCGACGATGCGCAAGATCTTTTTCAAGAAAGTTTGATCGCCATCTACGATCGTTATTGCGGCGCTGCGCCTATGAATTACGCCTTTGGCGCGCTGCTTTTCACCATCTGCAAACGCAAGTGGTACGACCAGATCAAAGAAAAAAATCGAGAATCGGTCGTAAGAAAAATAGAAGAAGACCGATATCAATCAGATCACGTTCTCTTAGTAGACGCTGATGCTGCATTGAGCGAACAAAAAAAGCAAGCCGTGTTGGATAAAACCTTCTTGCAATTGTCTGCCCAGTGCCAACAATTATTGGATTTACTAAGCAAGGGAAGTAGCAACGAGGAGATGGCTCAACAACTGGGTTTGGCGAACGCCAACGCCGTTTACCAAAGCAAACACCGCTGTATGAGCCGTTGGAAAGAATTGTATACCCAACTTGCTGAACAAGAATAACATGGAAAATCAAACGGAAACCATCGATAAATTTCTGCGGGGCGAGCTATCCGCGGAGGAAAAGGCTGCTTTTGAAACGCAATTGGCCAGCGATACCGCTTTGGCCGAAGAACTGGCTTTACAGCAAGATATGGAGCGTTTTTTGAGCAAACGCGCCCAGCGAAGCGCATTGCAAGGTCAATTGACGCAGATGGGACCAGAATTTTTTCAAACAGCACCGTTGCAAATAGCCTCCCGCCAAACCCCCGTCTGGCGCTGGGCAGTCGGAATTGCCGCCACGGTATTGTTGTTGGTTTTTGCGGCGCGCTGGGTATTCCAACCTTCCTTGTACAGCCAGTTTGCTCAACATCCCCAACTGGCTTTGGTGGAAAAATCAGCGTCAGCTTCCAAATCCACCGCAGAGTTAGAACAGATTTTTAACAACGGCGATTACCAACGGGCTTTGCCTTTGTTGCAGGTCTATACGGCTCAGCACCCCGCTGATGCCCAAGGCAAATTATACCTCGGGATCTGTTTTTTGGAGGAAAAAAAATACACCGAAGCCCGACAAATATTCGGCGCATTGCAACAAGATGCTTCGGCGTCGATTGCGGATTTTGCAACTTGGTATTTGGCGCTTACTGCTTTACGGGAAGGCGACAAGGCCGCAGCGCGGGAGTTGCTGAAAAAAATTGGGCCAGAGTCGGAGTTTAGCGAAAAAGCTGGGGACTTGGTGAAGCGATTGAAGTAAAATCAGTAGGGATTTTTTTTAGAATCATTATCGATCATTAAGTGGATACTTTCAAGAAATTCTTAGAAAACTACATTGCGTTGCCCAACAGCGATTGGGGACGGATATCAGCGTGTTTTGAAAAACGTGTCGTTGAAAAAGATGAAATACTCCTTGAAGAAGGAAAGATATGCCGCCATCTTTATTTTCTCGAAAGCGGTTTGCTGCGTTATTACATCAACAAAGATGGCAATGATGTTACCAAATTTTTTACCGATTCGCCTTATTGCTTTACCTCTAAAGTAAGTTTTACTACCGAAGAACCGGCTGCCGAAAACATTCAAGCCATCGAACAATCGGAGATTTGGCAAATTACACTACAACAGGCCAATGACCTTTTGGAACTCAAATCCTGGAATACCTTTATTCGCAAACTCATTCAAGAAGTCCAATTTTTTACCGAAGAGATCCTCCAAGAATTACAGACGGAAACCGCCGCACAGGCTATAAAAAAATGCTCAGCATCCAACCCGAGTTGCTGGCGCGTATCCCCTTGAAATATTTGGCTTCTTATTTGGGTATCGCACCCCAATCGCTAAGTAGAATCAGAAAAAAAATCATCCAAAAAAATCGAAGTTAACCTAGGTGCAGTGGTTTTAATTGGGACAAACGGAAATTTACTTCACATAATAACCATAAGATAAGCAACTATTTCTGATCATTTTAACCACTTTATGTATGTCAGCACAAGCACAAGAAACCAATTTTCATTTCCAACATACAGATAGCACTACGGTGTGTAGTGAAAAAATCTGGCATGTTTGGACGGACGTTCTCAACTGGAAAAAATGGGATAAAAGGTTTAAAGGAAGCGCAACTGGAAGGCGAATTTAAACTGAGCGCCAAAGGTAAATTGATACCCGATAAAGGGCCCAAATCAACCTTTATCATTTCCGAAATTGCCCCCAATCAATCGTATACCTTCAAAACCAACATTCCTTTTGGGTGGCTCATCATTACACGTACACTCGATACAAAAGGAGGAATAACCTATTTCACTCACGAGGTGGAGTTTACGGGGATACTCAAAAAAATATTGGGCAAGCGATTGGGTGAAAACTATCGAGCCATGCTGCCAGAAGTACTTCAGGCCATCAAACGCATTGCCGAAGAACGTTGATTTTTTTTCAAAGGCCTTTTTTGAGGGGATTATTATCGATTCATCCCCATTGTTTTGGTGGGTTTCAACGCGCCAAAATTTTTTTTTGAAAAAAACTTTCCCAATACGCGTAAGATTTTCCCTCCTTCCCAGATGTATGGATGAAGCCGCTGCCAAAGCGCGGTACAATTGAATTTTCATCCATCAATCCGATATTTATGAAAACGTTACGCATGCTCCTTTTTTTAACCGCCTTTTTCGGAATCAGTCTAGGCTGTTTTTCGACGCTGGCCGCACAAGGCCAAGCAACCATCACTCCTGAAGTCACCGTCAATGGCTATACCATCAAAAAACAGGTGAGCAATTCCACCGTGCCATCAGGGGTGGTATTTACCTACACCATTTTTTACACCATCCCCGCAGGATCGCTAAGCATCGCCATTACCGATCAAGTTCCTGCTACGTTGGTGATCGACAACGTCATCCCAGGATCAGGATGTGGAACCCCCACCATCACCACCGCAGGCAATCTGGTGACTTACGCACTGGCTTCGGTGAGCTCTGGTTGCAGCGGAACTTTCCAGATTAACGTACACTTTCCTGCCGGCACTACTTGTCCGGGAACTGCCGCCCGCAACCAGGTCTGTATCCAAGCCAAAGACCTCCAAAAACAATGCACTGAATTCGTTACCACCACGGCAACGGCCGCCAACCCTTTTGGCATCAGCAAAGGCGTAAATGGATTGTCGTGGAATCCACAAAACAACGGCTGCCAGTACATCATGACCGCCGGAAGCAACGTCACCTATACCTTGATGGTGTACAAAAACTACCCTTACCAAGGCAACAGCAGCGGACAAATCAACCTCAACAGCGCCATCGTCACCGATGTGTTACCAGCCGGAGCTACCCTGGTATCCAGCACTTGCGGGATCACCCAAAGCGGCAACACCCTTACCTGGACCCTCGGCAACCTCAACGCGGCCAGTCCTTGGTTTTGGCAAAGCTGTAATGTGACCATCAATTACCCCGCCGGTAGTTTTCCCATCAATACCCAGATCAGCAATACCGCCACACTCTCTGGAACCAACGTCTGTAACCAAGCATTTTCTAGCCCCAGCAATACCACTTGCATTCAAGTAGCTGCGCCCATCAGTTCGGGCGTGTTTAGCAAAAGCGTTTACCTCAACAACAAAATGCCGGGTTGCCAAGGCATCTACTACCTCACTGCTTGCAACAATGGCAACACGCCGCTGACTTTCAACATCCAGGACGCCTTGCCCAGCAACGTAACCTTGAACGCGGTTGCTTTCTCCGCTTCGGCACCAGTAACCGCCACCGCCACCTACACCAGCTCAGCGACCAATGTTTTTGCCACCAGCGCTACTGGATCCGTCAACTGGACCGTCCCTGGAGGCAATACCGTGAGTAACCTACAATTCGCCCAGTCGAGTTTATCCCCTGGCGCGTGTCTGCAAATCCAGTTGTATTTCACCATCA
>JBBRGN010000201.1:0-8935 GCA_038240665.1 Chitinophagales bacterium
AAAGGTACGTTGGTAAGCACCAATCCTGCATCCTTGATGTTGCCAAACATAATGAACAGCAACATAAAAATGGCCACCAAACTTATGGGTACTACCTGCCCCAAACGTTTGGTTGCCCGGACTTGGTTCTCAAACTCACCCGTCCAGCCAATGCTGTAATCCTTGGGCAACTTCACCGCATTTTTTACTTTAGCTTGCGCTTCGGCAATGGTACTCCCCAAGTCGCGTTCGCGTACCGAGAACTTTACCCCGATGAAGCGTTTGGTATTGTCGCGGTAAATAAACGCCGGACCGGTTATTTTACGAATGCTAGAAATTTCCTTTAATGGAATTTTGATGTTCCCCATGGTCGGTACCATCAAGTTGGCGATGTCATTTTCATCTTTACGGTATTCACGTTCATAACGAATCCGAACGTCGAATTTGCGTTCGTTTTCGTATTTCTGGGTAGCGGTTTTGCCGCCAAAAGCCATTTCCAACACCGCTTGTGCATCGCCGACGGTGACGCCATAGGCAGCCATTTTTTCTTTGTCCAGAATGACGCTGATCTCCGGCTGGCCTACGTTGCGCAAGATGCCAATGTCCTTAATACCCGGCACATTTTGTACTGAACGGATCACTTGGTTGGCCAGTTGATCCAGTTTATCCAGGTCGGCACCGTAAATTTTGATCGCGTTGTTGGCATTGATCCCGGCAACTGATTCGGCTACGTTATCGATAATGGGTTGAGAATAGTTGTAGTTGATCCCTTGATAGTGGCGCAGTTTTTTGTCCATCTCTTCCACCAATTGTTCAGGCGTGATTTTTCGTTTCCACTCTTCTTTTGGTTTGAGGTTGACCTGCATCTGCACATAGTAAAAACCGCTGGGGTCGGTACCATCGTTGCTGCGTCCCGTTTGAGACAAAACGCCGTTGACTTCCGGGAAGCTGCGCAAAACGTTACGCAGCTTGGTTACCATTTTTACTGTAGATGGCAAACTTGAGCTCATCGGCAACTTGGCTTCCACCCACAATGCGCCTTCATTGAGTTGCGGCAAAAATTCGGTACCAATAAACTGCGCAGAGAAAAGGGTTGATCCCAAGATTAAAAAGGCGACAAAAAGACTTAATTTTTTGTTCTTGAAAGTAAAAACAAAAGACTTTTCGGTGATGTAGTTCCAAAAATTAACAAAATAGTTTTTCTTTTCCCTCACGTTTTTGTTGAGCAGGATATGACAGAGCACCGGAACCAGTGTGAGGGTGAATAACAAGGCGCCCAACAAAGCAAATCCTAGGGTGTAAGCCAAAGGAGAGAACATTTTACCTTCCACTTTCTGAAATGAAAAAATGGGAAGCAAAGCCGTGATGATGATCAACTTGGAAAAGAAAATGGCTTTACCCATTTCTACCCCGGTTTTTTTAATCAGACCTGCTTTAGCCAGTTTGTTGAATCTCTCCATCCCGATTTTGTGGGAGAGGTGGTCAAGCGCCACAAACATGCCTTCCACCATCACCACCGCTCCGTCAATGATGATGCCAAAGTCTACTGCACCAAGCGACAACAAATTGGCACTCATGCCTTTGAGGTACAAACACAAAAATGCAAACAATAAGGCCAAAGGAATGATGATGGACACGATGATGGTACTCCGCCAATCCAGCATAAACAAAAATACAATCACTGTTACCAAGATGATCCCTTCCAATAAGTTGTGCATCACCGTTTCGGTACAGTAGGTCATCAATCGATCGCGGTCGTAGAAAGTTTCCATTTTTACGTCCTGTGGTAAAATGCTTTCGTTAAGCTCGGCTATTTTTTCTTTGATCCTCGCCAATACTTGACTGGGGTTTTCGCCCTTACGCATCACCACAATGCCTTCCACCACATCATCTTCATCGTCCATTCCCACTTGACCTACTCGCGGAGCTGAACTTTCTCGGACTTCAGCCACGTTTTTCACCAAAATGGGGTTGCCATTGGCGTCGGCGATGATGATGTTGTTGATGTCGTCAATGGATTGCAATAGACCAATGCCTCGAACGACGTAAGCTTGGCCGTTTTTTTCAATGACATCCCCACCTACATTGACATTGCTTTCGCTTACTGCTTTGTAGACATCGAGCGGCGTGACATCGTATTTGCTCAATTTATTGGGCTCCACACTGATTTCATAGATCTTCTCTTGTCCGCCGAAAGCCACCAAATCCGCTACGCCGGGCACCGAACGCAATTGTCGATCGATCACCCAGTTTTGAATGGTCAATAACTCGCGGGTGTCGCGGTATTTGCTGCGCAGCACATAGCGAAAAACTTCGCCAGTGGGGCCGTAAGGCGGTTGAACATCAGGCTCTACACCATCTGGTACTGATATGTTGCGCAACTGGTTGTTGACTTGTTGGCGGGCAAAAAAGTCTTCTACCCCGTCTTCAAAAATGATTTTGATGACCGATAATCCAAACATGGTGATGCTCCGCACGCTGGTTTTGCGTTGTACAGAGTTCATCGCGATTTCAATGGGAGCGGTTACAAAACGTTCTACTTCCTCGGCGCTGCGGCCATTCCACTCGGTTACGATGATGATCTGGGTGTTGGTCACATCGGGAAATGCCTCGATGGGCATATTGAGAAAACTAACCAATCCGGCAATCGCCAGGAGCCCCACCCAGAAGAAGGTGAAAAACCGGTTTTTGATGGAAAAGGCGATGATATTTTTGATGAATCTGTTCATAAAGACTAGTCATTTAGCGCATCATAAATCAACAATTGGCCTTTGGTAATCACCTTTTCGCCTTGGTGCAAACCACTGGAAATATACGTCAGGTCGCCCAACTGGCGGAAAACGGTCACCTCGCGGGTATCCACGTGGCTGCGGTCATTGTACACCATGACAAAGTTTTTGCTTTTGTCAAAAATGATGGCTTTAGAAGGTATGGACAGCATGGATTCCTTTTCATCAAAGGAAAGTTTCACCGTGGCGCGCATATCAGGTTTGAGTCGGTAATCGTTATTGCTGATTTTGATGCGTACCTGCATGGCTTTGGTTTCAGGATCGATCATATTGTAGATTTTGTCTACATGACCCATGAAAGGCTGATCAGGATAACTCAAGGTCAATACTTCTGCTTTTTCTCCTAGTTTCACCTGGCTGATGTCGCTTTCGTTGACGTTGGCGATGGCCCAAACATCATTGATCTGCGCAATATCGAAAAGGTTATCCGTGCGGTCGCTGCGAAGCAACATGTCTTTGTTGATCTTTTTTTCAATGATAAAACCACTCAATGGGGCCCGAACTTCGTAGATGGAATTGCCTTTGAGGTTGTAAACTTGATAAATCTCTTTGATCCGACTCAACTGCGATTTGGCTTTTTCTAATTCGCTTTTAGCTACAATCACTTCGCGTTCGGCACTTAATTTGCCTTCAAATAGCTCTTGAGCAACTTTGAGGTTGTTAGCGGCTACGATGACTTCATTTTCAGCATCTTGTAGCTCTTTGGCAAATCCTGCAACCTCAGTTGAACGGATCGTGGCCAGTAATTTACCTTTGTCCACGTAGTCGCCCAATTCAGCATATACATTAATAACGCTACCGCCCACTACCGGATAAACTTCCACAAGTTTATTGTTATCGGCAGTGATTTTGCCGTAAAACTTTAATTCATTGTGGAGTACTTCCATTTCGGCAGGCTCCATTTGCAAGGAATTAAACATGGTGTCAGTCAATGAAAAGGGCTGATTAACGTCTTCATCCGTTACGACTTTAGCCTTACAGCCCTGAAATGATCCTGCGATGAGGATGAAAAAAAAGAGGAAAGAAACGATTTGTTTCATCTTAAAAAAGGTTGATCCCGGTGATGTAATTGATCTCTTCGTACACATTGGTGCGTATTTTTTTAATCCGATTGAATTCATTGATGCTCTCGTTGTAACTTTCTACAAAATCGGTAAATTCCAAAATGGTGATGTTTTGCTTTTTAAAGTTTTGAAAAACCCCTTTATTGACGGCTTCAAAATTGGTTTCCATGACCGATGAGGTGGTTTGGTAATTTCGGATGGCCTCCTGGTATTTTTGGAACACCGCATTGACCTCGGTTTGCAGTGCGATGATCTGTAAATCCCTTTGACTTTGCGCTTGCTTTACATAAGCAGCAGCTGTTTGGATATTACCCTGGTTGCGATTCCACAAAACGATGGGGATGCTGGCGGTCACGGAAAATTGATTGGCAAAAGCATTACCGCGCTGATCATAGCCCAATCCCACCACGATATCCGGTTTGGCGAGGGCTTTTTGCCAATTAAGACCGGCCTGTGCGACCACAATACTCTTTTCAGCATACTGTAAATCGGGTCTATTTTTTATAGCCAATTTCAAGATGGAATCTCGAAAAATCTGTTGATTACGGGTATAAATGTCCGATTCAGCGACTGACGGTGTTGGCACAATCAATGAATCCAAACCCGTGATGATGGCCAGGGTTTGTTGTTCGCCAATGATGTTGTTGGTCAATTCTGCGCGGTCGTTGCGTAGTTTGATGTAAAGGGATTGTAGGCGCACTACATCGCGCAGTGGCACGTTTCCTTTGTCTGATTGGACATTGTAGGCGGTGATCAGGGTATCCAGGCTTTGCACCTGGCGGGTGATGACCTGTAAAGCCAGGTTGTCAAAATAAGCATTGTGGAAACTGACCCGGAGCTGAAAACGCAGGTTGCGCAACAGCACCTTGTACTCTGATTCAGCAAGTTCAGCGTTCTTTTTGGCCAACTCTACTTGGTACTGTTTTTTCTTACCTAAGTAGATCAACTGCTGAACGGCAAGGGCTTTTTGACCATTTTTTCCAACATCAAAAATGCGACCTCTTCCGGTACTGTAGGCCGCCAAGTCGGTAGAAACAATCGGGTTTTCCCATAACTTAGCTTGGATGATCTGCGCTTTTTGACCATCAATGTTGTACTGCAAGGCCAGTAATTCCAAGTTGTTCTTGAGGAAAGAGCTTTCACATTCTTGCAAGGACATTGGCCTGTTCTTATTGGATTGCGCGAGCAGTAAACCCGGAAAGAGCAAGAGCAATAACCACCCAAACACCCTTGGTTTGGATGTAAAAAAAGACTGACTGTACATATGTGTAGTTTTGTGTAAACCTATTTTGGATTAAGCTTATAATTGAATTTCTAAGCTGCAAACTTCTTGAGCATGGATTGCCATCAATGTTGCATAAAAAAACAATTTGCAACTTCGATACTGTAATATTTTATAAGGAAATTGGCGCATACTTTTGCCATTTGCAGGGCGAAATTTAATTATAAGCTACTAAGGCGCAGATTGGATTGGATGGTATAATAACGGATTGGGTTTGATGTACCCCACCGAGAAGCATGGATTAAAATTTAATTATTCAAAAAAAACGCATTTGCATGATTTTTTTGATATAAGATTGAAAACCAGATTTTTGTGTTTTGTAAATACGACAGATTGGAGAGGAGGAATTAAAAAAGTAACGCTCTTTTTTAGCGATGAAGCAAATATAAGGTATAAAAATGGAGAAATAAATTTTTTTTCATTCCTAATAATTTTATGCCTAAACAAGTGCTTAGATCTTTTGGGTTACAAACGAAAATAGACTTTTATTCGCATTGTGAACTCAGATTCGGGCATGGAGTCGGATTGAAAACACATTGATCGGGCCTTTGCGATCTTTATTGTATCCGGGATCCAGTACAAATTGGTAAGCGCCGGAAAAATAAACGTGATTTTTTACCAATTCGGCAGAATAGTAAATTTCGGTTAGTTTTTCCCAGGCGTAATTCAAGTTGCCGTCACCTAGGATAAACCCTTTTCCGCCAGCTGCTAAATAATCCTGATGCGGAGCTGATAAGCCGCAGGATACCAAAGCGAAACCGAGGTTGTCATTTTTACGTTTCCAGCGTACTCCAGAAAGAGAAAGTCCTGCGCTCACCGTACGATCTATTTCAGTAAAAGCCCAGGTTTCATTTTTGCCGTCATTCCAGCCTGCTCTAAAAAAGAAACCCAGAACAGGGCTTAGTTCTTGGTCAATGTTGAGGCCAAAGCCTAATTTGGTGTTGCCGTATTTCCGGGTGTCGATAATCGAGGGATTCTGTGGGTTTAGAGCGATACTTTGGCGATAATTGCCCATGTTGGCCGAGGTATAGAAACCTAGTAATCGAATGGCGCCTTTGTGGCTATTTAACTCAAAACGGTGGGTGTACTCCAGCGATTGAGAACGTGCTTTAAAAAGGTTCCAATTGATTTCATTGCCATTGGCACTTAAGGCAACCATCGAAAGGCCATAACGGATTTCGTCTTTAGGTGTAATGTATTCGAGAATCAAACTAGGAATGTAACCCCGGGTATTGGCTGGATAATCCCAGGCGCCATTGTCCATCAGCGCCCAGCTCATAAACTGTGTACGTGGGTTGTGGCTGTAGCGATTGTCGTCAAAGTAATCGGCCACCCCAATTTTTCCGATGGTAAGGGATAGATATTTATTCGGTAAATACCCCCCTAGTTTATTAAAATCGCTGGCCTGATAGCTTTTTTCAGCAGTTAACGCAAAAATTTGTTTGAAAAAAAGGCGAGCCAAGTAAATCTGCGGCGCAGGATCGCCAATTCGAAAGGTTTCGCCATTGGTAGCTGCTGCAATGCCTAGCGCGCCGCTCAATCCCGATCCGCCAGCTATTTCGGGGTTGAACACTAAGCTGGCTCCCTTCCACAACCTAGCACCCAAATAAAGCGTTGAGGTAATGGACGTTTTTCGCTCTCCGGAGGTAATCAAGCTGTTGTCTCCAGAATAAGGAGCCGTAAACGAGGGCTTGAACTGTTTGATCACTGTCGTTTGGGCATGAAAGGAAAACCTTTCTATGGGTTGTTCATCAGCCAACTGAGCCATTGCAAAAACCCCTTTAATCAGAAAGAATAAAAGGAGCAGCTTTAATCGAAACATTTGGTTGGTGATTTTATTTTTAGGAATCATTAGTGCAAAATTGCTATCTATTTGTTGAATCACTCCTACACTTCAGGTATTTTAATCAGAATTTAATATGACTAGGTTTTATTTATGCCTGCTAATGGCCATTTTTTCCAAACTCAATGGCCAAACGCCTGAAGAGCGGTATTTTTATTCCGCCCAGATTGAGCAGTCGCTGTCTCAAGATTCTTCAACAGAAAATGTAGCGTTAAGTGCTTGGAAATATGCTTCGATAGGGAAGTACTCCCAAGCTCTAAAAACTTGGGATCGGAAAAACCCCGCGCCGCTGAGCGCTTCAAAGTTGGATAGCTTGCTTTTTCAAACTTTTAAACCTCAATTGGCGAGTGAATTCCTGATTGATCAAGCGGAAAAAGAACAATTCATCCTTCTCAACGAAGCACATTATCATCCGCAACATCGGGTATTTGCCCTGTCTTTATTGGGAGGATTGTACCGACAAGGTTTTCGGTACCTCGCTCTGGAATCGCTAGCAGATACCGGAATCAACCGCCGCAAATACCCGCTTTTGTCGAGTGGATGGTACATTGCTGAACCTCAATATGGCGAATTGATCCGCGAGGCCATACGGCTGGGTTTTACTTTGATTGGGTACGATGCCAGCAATGTCAAAAACGAGATCGATCGCGCCAAGACTCAGGCGCTGAACATCCTTAAAATACGGCAACAAGATCCTAAAGCCAAGATTTTTGTACTCTGTGGCCCAACGCATACCCAGAAAAATAACCCTTCGAGTTTGGCTACTCAATTGAAAATATTGACAGAGATTGATCCTTTTACCATCGATCAAGTTGCTCATAGCGAGCGAAGTGAAAAAAAGCGGAATAGTCGTTTTTTGAACCTGACCGAGTCCGATGAATCAGTGGTATTGGTAGACAAAGAAGGAAAACTGTTTCAAGACGAAGCGGGTCAAAGCCATCCCAGCTGCCTAGTCATCCATCCGCTGACCCGTTACCGACATGGCCGACCGGCGTGGTTGTATATCGCCGATCGGCGTCGCGCTTTTCATTTGCCTACGGCCATGCTCACGGTAGGGTATCCCTGTATTGCCCAAGCGTACCACCAAGGCGAGCACAAGGATGCTGTCCCTGCCGATGTGGTGGAGTTTTTAAGTGCGGATCATCATGTACCTTTGGTATTGGTTCATGGCGAATACCGTATTGAATTGCGTGATGCTCAGGGCGGTCGGCAGGTGCTAGAAATTAGAGTCCGCTAGAAAGCTGCATTCTCTTACGCTGTCCAGTAGTAATAAGAGTTATCGGCTTTTTGCCAATCCATTTTTTCGTATAGATGTTGAGCATGGGCATTGTCGGGCGCAGTTTCCAGTAAGATTCCCTTGGCGTTTTGAGTCCTAACAAAATCCTTGGCGGCGTTCAAAAGAGCACTGCCCGCACCGCTGTTCCGGATGTTTTCATCGATAAAAAGGTCGTTTAAAATCCATTCCCGGCGCATGGAAACCGAAGAAAAAACCGGGTAAAGTTGGGTGAATCCAATGGCTTGATCCTCGTGCATGGCCAAAAAAATCACCGATTCCGCGTGTTGTAATCGTTCGGTCAAAAATTGAATAGCGGCAGCTAAATCTCCGGTTTTTCCATACCACTGGCGGTACGCTTCAAAAAGAGGGGCAACGATGGCGGCATCGTTGACTGTGGCTCGAATGATGGTCATTGTGGTATTACTTTTAAAGTGTCAATTCTAAATTTTCAATAGCTATCGCTTCAATTCTTTGGAGTAAATGTGCTACGTCTTGAAGGGTAGTCAACGGATTCATGAGGCTTACCCGTAAAAAAAGTTGCCCACGTAGCTGGGTTTGTACGATGTAAAAAATGCCTTCCTCCAGCAGTTGCTGTCTAATTTTGGCATTCAATGCATTGGCATTTTCGCCATTTTGAGGCAAGTACCGAAAACAAACGATGTTGGCTTCGGGAGGAGTGGCCAATTCAAAATGGGCGTGTTG
>JBBRGN010000202.1:0-8933 GCA_038240665.1 Chitinophagales bacterium
ACTATTTCCCCGATGAAACTCAGGCAAAAGAGTACCAATTTTTTTTTATTGATCAAGGTTGTAAAGTTTATCAAGGTTTGAATGTCGCATTGCTTTAATGCAGTTTTTTCCTTCACATCTGAATTGTTAATTAATATAAACCCAGTACTTGTTTCAAGGCTTGAAAAAACCAAGAAGACTTAGTTGCATATTAAGAATAGTCAACATGTGAAATTTTACCCATGAAACCGCGCAAAAATTAATGCGCCATCTACAGTGGTCAAGGCTTGGAGCGCTCTTCTTCTTTGGCGCATGTCATAAGCAAATGATCTTCAAGCATCAAAAAACGCTTGAAAAAAACAGCACAAGAATATTGTGCAGCGCACAAATCAGAAAATACAGCCCAGAAAGTAATTAGACCAATTCGGGAGGAGGGGAGTCAATATCCGGCTTCAGGGAGCTGAAATTAGATGCTGTAGAAGCAATGATTTCCTGCTCTTTAGCGGAAGAAGAAGGTATTATGGAAAAAGCGAAATCTGTAAAGGGGACAAATTTCTTGATGTAGTTCTTAAGCGGATTTTTGTTGCTACCCGAGTGATTTTTGATGTCAAGCAACCGCTCTTTGATGTCTTGAGCAAGATCAGAATGGATGATCTGCGTTTTTTTGTATTTGTGACAATACACGTAAAGCGTATCATTTTTCAAGCGCTGTTTTATCATCTGAAACAAGGTGTCCTTGAATTCAAACTGCCCCTGAACGGCTTCTAACTCTCGATCCGCTTGGTGGTACAACAAAACAGGAACTTTAAACACCAATAGATTTTCAGCTGAAACCTTGGTTCTTAAGCGCAGGTATTCTTGCTTGATTTTCTTTTGTTGGATGGCAAATACCACATAGTGCCCCATGGTGTCATAGAGAAAAGAGATCAGGAGCAATATGGAATAAAACTGCCTCAACGCTAAAAATTTTATCAAAAGTAGCAATTTCTTTTAGTTAGTCAATAATTTTGCAAAAAATTAAAATTATGTATGGTGAAATTGGAAGAAAGGAAATCAAATTCTTGAAATGATTATTTAACTGATAATCCAATTAGACTTAAATTTTCATCAAACCAGGAGGCGTGCCAATAAAATCTTGGCTCAATAAATTAAGCTTGTTCAAGAATAAGAGCCGATTTTATATATTGCAGAGTGGATTTCAATGATTTTTCCACCTACACTCATTTATCTCAACCCTCTTCATCAAATCTACTAAGCGATGAAAAAACTATTGATCATTGGATGTATGTTACTGACTTCGTCTGGGTTATTCGCTCAGATTACTGCTTGTCAGGACATCATCCACCCAACCTTGAATTCTTCCTTGTTTCAAGGGGTTTATTACAGCGATCTGAAATGGGATAAAGGCACCATCATTAACGTTACTTTTCTGAATGGGGATCCGTTTTTACAAGAAAAAGTGAAAAAATTTGCCCCCATGTGGTCGCAATTTGCCAATGTCACTTTCAAATTTGTCAACGACCCAAAAGCTGATATCCGCATCACATTTGATGAAGGCAAAGGTTCTTGGTCTTTAATTGGCAATCAGTCTAAATCTTTTTCCGTTGACCAAAAAAGCGGAACAACTGTAAACGGTAACAATGGTCCTTCCATGAATTACGGATGGTTCAATAAAAACACTGCGGACGAAGAATTTCAAAGAACCATCCTCCATGAATTTGGTCATGCCCTCAGTTTGTTACATGAACACTTGAACCCTCTGGCGAACATACAATGGAACAAACCCAAAGTATATGCCTACTACATGCAAACCCAAGGCTGGAGCAAAGACATGGTGGATAAAAACGTGCTAAACCGTTATTCAGCTGACCAGACCAATGGGAAATATGATCCAAAATCGATCATGCACTACCCGATAAGTAAGGAGTTTACCATCAATGGTTATGAGGTAGGCTGGAACACCAACCTCTCTACGGATGATAAAGAGTTGATTAAAATGCTTTACCCCGGTGTAGGTACTAAACCTACGGAGCCAACGAATCCTACAAAACCCAACCCCACCAAACCAACAACTCCTACCACGCCAGTAGTCACAACTCCCTTTCGAATCAGTAGTTTGCGCTATGGCGATGGCGTTTGGAGTTTGGTGATGTCCAAAAAAGCGACTGACTTTGCTCAGGCCTGGCGGACGCGGGCTGATTTTCCTGAAAAAGAAATGAATGAACTTTGGGATAAAGACTACAATGTCACTGATTTGACCTACGGCAATGGTTCCTGGGCCTTGATAATGTCGCAAGGAACTGGCTATACGGATCAAGAATGCATCACTAGTGAGGAATTTCCAGGAGAAGAGATTGAAGCTTATTGGGAAAAAGACCTCATGGTAACTGACCTTGCTTATGGTGATGATTCTTGGGTTTTGGTAGCTTCTGGAGGAAGTAAATACACCGAGCAAACCTGGAATACGACCGAGTCGTTCCCAAAAGAAGAAATTAACCAAGGCTGGAAGGATGGCTATTACATTACAGACCTTGAATATGGCAATGGAGAATGGGGTATGGTGATGTCAAAAGGCACAGGATTTACCTATCAGGAATGGCGTACCCGGATCAATTTTCCGAACACCGAAATTCAAGAATTATGGGAAAAAGGAATGCAAATTACCAGCCTTACCTTTGGCAATGGTGTATGGGTATTGGTGATGTCCAAAGGAGCTGAAACCAAACAACAGTCTTGGCGCACCCGACCTGCTTTTCCGGGTAAGGACATTGAGGAGTTGTGGAAAAAGTAAGCGCTTAGGGCTGAGTTGATTATAAGGGATCAATTTAGACTAGGTTATTTTGTTGCCAGACCCACTATCTTTTGCGGTGAATAACCGAACTAAGTAAGCTGTATGGTTAAAAAAGAGCCTTTCAAAATTGATCCTTTATTGTTGAATCATTCTTTATCTTGCGCCGTTTTTTAAACTTAAAGAAATGGAAAATACCGCAAATAAAACTACCGAAATTCGCATCTCCGTTGGATTGGATGCCGAAAACGTTCCTGTATCCATTGCATGGACGGCCGATGACGCTCCCGAAGGCAAGGAAATGCAAGCCAGCAAAGTCATGTTGCTTTCCCTGTATGATCCCGAACGGATGGATACCTTGAAGATCGACTTGTGGACAAAAGACCTACAAGTCGGAGAGATGGATCGGATGATGTATCAAACTTTACGTGGCTTGACTGATACGTATTTTCGAGCTACCCAAAACCGAGAATTGGCGGTTGAAATGCAGCAGTTTGTGCAATATTTTGGTGAAAAAACCGAAATTTTACCCCAATCTAAATAGACCAGAATAAAGTTTTTTTGCATTTTCTTTTAAAAAAGTTTGCATAGAAAATAAAAGGAGTAGTATATTCGCCCCCCGGTGGGCGCACTTGGTGCTGCTCCTTTGAATCCCCCAGGGTGGAAACGCAGCAAGGGTAAGAAGTTGAGCGCTCGTTGTGTTGCCCATCTCCTTTTCTTCTTATTTCGTTTCGCTTTCCTTTTGTAGATCTCCGATTCCGGACAATGGTTTACTTTCTACCATCGCTTCCTTTAAGAAACCATACGGACAGTGGCGGCAACTGTTTTTGCAACAATACCCACGTTGGGTAAGGAAGTATGCCGTAAAAACATACCTCCCTTTCTCCAAATAATAATCTCTTCCTTCTATCAGTGGTTCTTGATCCATGCCAAATTGTACTTAGGAATGAGTCAATAATAAGGCATCAAATTTAGGCTATTTTGTTGCCTTATAGTTGGATCATTCCTTAAGCATTTTGCAGCGCATAAATTTGCTTTTTTGCTAAAGCATAACCGCCAAATAGTACGCCACAATAAAACAAATCTCCTAAAAGTGTATTCCAAAAGAAAGGAATTCCAGCTACCCAAGCGCTGATCAATCCCATGCCATCTTTGCTGTATATCGCCTGTGCGAGCCAAGAGCCCGTATTGGTGATGAGAAAAAAGGTGACCGAAGCAGCAAGACTAGAAAATACCACGCGTCCAAAACTTACTTCGTGTAAGAAGACATAGCCCAAAAGCACAACTGCCGCAAAACCGATATAGGTAATGGACGAAGCGCTAAACCAGATGAAGCCAAAAGGATTGGGGTATACCACGTTGTTCAACACCAAATCACTCAACCAAAGGGCGATCATCGGTACTACAAAAGCCAATAATTTGCGGTTGAAATGGGCGGCACCAAACAATGCCATAGCACCAATGGGCGTAAAATTGTAAGGATGATGAACCAAGCGGCTTAGGGCTGCAGTAAAAATCATCGATGTGACTATTAAGAGCTGAACATTGTTCTGTTTCATAATGACCTTAAATTTAGAAAAAACGAATTTTGGCACAAATTAATCCAAATGTAGAAGAAAAACCAAATTCTTGCCGCTTCATAAAAGCTAACTTAACTATCGGCGATTCCGAATGCTAGCAAAAGCACGATTTCTGGGTTTCTTTTTCCAAAAGATATACAAAAATACGCTTGGAGATGTTTTGAAATGATTAATTTTCAGCTTTTGAAGATTTACTTATTCCATCTTAAAACGGCTTTAAATGCAACTTTTCCGACTCAGCTTGCTTTTGATCATGGCTTTATCTGCATTCAGTCTTCAAGCTCAACCCGATCGTTGGCAACAACATGTTTCTTACCAAATGAACATTGATTTTAACGCAACTCAACATCAATTCAAGGGTACCCAAAAATTGGTTTACACCAATAATTCACCAGACACTTTAACCAAGGTCTTTTATCACCTTTATTTTAATGCGTTTCAGCCTGGTAGCGAAATGGATGTTCGCTCGCGCAACATTGCCGATCCGGATTCTCGCGTACGCGACCGCATTTTTTACCTCAAACCCAACGAAATTGGTTACCTCAAAGTGAATTCTCTAACGCAAAATGGGAAAGTCGCCACTTATGAAACCAATGGAACGATATTGGAAGTGACCTTGGCCAGCCCTTTGTTGCCGAGTAGTAAAACAACTTTTGACATGGTTTTTGATGGCCAAGTACCAGTACAAGTTCGGCGCTCTGGTCGCGATAATGCCGAAGGTGTAGCCTATTCCATGGCGCAATGGTACCCCAAAATGTCGGAGTACGATTACCAAGGCTGGCATGCCAACCCTTATGTAGCACGCGAGTTTTATGGGGTGTGGGGGGATTATGATGTGAAAATCACCATCGACAAAACCTACACCATCGGAGGATCTGGCTACCTACAAAACCCCGAAGAGATCGGTAAAGGTTATCTGCCTCAAGGCGTACAACCCAAAACGATGACTGGGAAAAAATTAACTTGGCACTTCCTAGCGCCCAATGTCCATGATTTTATGTGGGCAGCAGATCCAGAATACGAACACTTGAGTCTACCACGAAAAGATGGATTGGTCCTCAATTTTTACTACCAACCAGGCGACAAAACCACCGATAGCTGGGAAAAACTTCCTCAGATCATGGACAAAGCGTTTGACTACATCAACCAGCGTTTTGGTCAATATCAGTACAAACAATACAGCTTTGTGCAAGGTGGAGATGGCGGTATGGAATATCCGATGGCTACCCTAATTACCGGCGAACGGTCTTTGTATAGCCTCGTTGGCGTAGCTACGCACGAGCTGATGCACAGTTGGTACCAGATGATGTTGGGAACCCATGAAAGCTTGTACCCTTGGATGGACGAAGGTTTCACTTCTTATGCCAGTTCGGAAGTAATGAACTACCTGGTAGAACAAAAAGTATTGACTGGGCGTAAAAAACTCGACAACCCGCAGATTGCCAATTATGGTGGGTATTTTAACCTAGCTTCCAGCGGCGATGAAGAACCGATGACTACACATTCCGATCATTACCACAACAATACCGCTTATGGCCTCGCAGCTTATTCCAAAGGAGCAGTATTTTTGGCACAATTGGCCTACGTAATTGGTAAAAAAGACTTTGATCGCGGATTGCTCCGCTATTTTTATACCTGGAAAGGCAAACACCCCAATGCCAACGACTGTGTACGCATTTTTGAAAAAACATCAGGATTAGAATTGGATTGGTACCGAGAATATTGGGTCAATACCACCAATACCATTGATTACGGGATCCAAAACTTCAAGGATACTTCGGATATCGGTAGCGTAGTAACCCTATCTCGGGTCGGCAATATGCCCATGCCGGTTGATCTAGAAGTGACCTACACGGATGGCACCAAGGAAATTGTCAATATCCCTTTGGAATTGATGAGGGGGAGTAAAGCACAGGAAAATACGACTGCAAAATACCGAGTAGCTCCCGATTGGAACTGGACCAATCCAACGTATAACCTTATTTTGCCGGTACGTACCAATCAAATCAAAACTTTAAAAATTGATCCTACGCTACGAATGGCGGATATCAATCGAGACAACAACGAATTGCAGGTCAATTAAGCCAACCTTATTCAGAATCTGAACTTTGACCTCGAAGTTCAGATTCTGAATAAATACTATTGAATTCAATCTTTTTTATGATCAAAAAAAGCCTATCCGAGACGCCGCATTTTGTTGCTGGCGATGCCACCATTATTCGCGAGGTATTGCACCCAAAAAATGACGGACTAGATATTCCCTATAGCTTGGCTTTTGCTGAATTGCCGGTTGGTGCTACTTCTTTGGCGCATATCATCGCTGAACGCTCAGAATTGTACATCATTCAAGAAGGGGAAGGAAAGGCCTTTGTTGGGGATGAAACAGCAACTGTAAAAGCTGGCGACGTAGTGCTCATACCAGCGAACGTTAGGCAATACATCAAAAATGTGGGAACCACCCCGCTGCGTTTTTGGTGTGTAGTAGCTCCAGCTTGGGACGTCTCCGCAGAAACAGTAGAATCATGAAGATTTTACAGCTGGTAAAAAAATACCCTTTCCCGATCAAAGATGGAGAATCGATTGCGGTAAATGCCTTGAGTAGATCGTTTGCAGCATTGGGATCGGAAGTTACTTTGCTGACGATGAACACCACTAAGCATTTCTACAATGCTTTACAAACACCCAGCGAATTGGCTCATTATCAAGCAGTACACGCTGTGGTGGTAGACAATCGCTTGAAAGCAATTGATGCGTTTTTAAATCTTTTTTCCAAAGACTCTTACCATGTTGCTCGCTTTGTTTCCAAGGATTTTAATGCCCAATTGCAAGCCTTGTTGGAAAAAGAAACTTTTGATGTCGTACAACTAGAAACGCTCTACCTGGCACCCTATATTCCCACCATCCGCAAGTACAGCAAGGCCAAGATTGTGATGCGCAGCCACAACGTTGAACACGAAATCTGGAATCGGATTGCTCAAAATATGCCCAAGGGGCTGCGACAGCGTTACCTCCAACTGCTTACCAAGCGCTTGGAAAGCTATGAAGTAGCTCAATTGCAAGAATATGATTTGCTGGCCAGTATTTCTGAACGCGACCTCAAAGTTTTTCAAACTTTAGGCCATCACAGTCAATCTATTGTAGCGCCGATTGGGTTGCATCTCAACAACTATCAGCCCAACTGGGAAGCTTTTAAACAGCCACTTAGCTTATGTTTTATCGGATCTTTGGATTGGCCTCCCAATGTAGAAGGATTGAAATGGTTTTTGGACAAAGTCTGGCCCCAGTTACAACTTCAGCTTCCTGGATTGGAGTTTCACTTAGCGGGGCGAAACACGCCAGATTGGTTGCTACAGACCGCCATCAATGGCGTTACGGTTCATGGTGAAGTTCCCGATGCCCAAGATTTTATCAATCAATATTCCATGATGGTTGTGCCTTTGTTTTCTGGGAGCGGAATGCGGGCAAAAATTTTGGAAGCCATGGCCTTGGGACGTTTGGTGCTGACTACTAGCATTGGCTTAGAAGGCATTGCCGCTGTACACGATGAACAGGTGCTGGTTGCTGGTTCCGCTCAGGATTTTGTGCTACAGATTGAAAAAGCCTACTACGAACCCGATAGAATGCTACTTCTAGGACAACGTGCTCGCGATCTGGTTACTGAGCAATTTGACGATTTGAACATCGCCCGAAAATTGTTGGCCACCTATGCTGATCAGCCATTGACCAAGCAGCATTAACGCTTCAATGCTCCTTTTTTTCTTGAACGAACTTAGAGTAAAAAAACTAATCGCACCAAATTTTGTTTTTCGTTTTACTGGAAGAAAAAAATAGTTCATTTTTGCAGTGAAATTGAATCGCGCTCTAGATTGTTGCGCATCTTAGAATGAGTCAAATAAAACAAAATAATGTCGGATCAGCTGACCGTGGAGCCTAAGGCTTCGGTTTTAAATACCATAGAAGAGGCTATTGAAGCCATTCGTTTAGGCCATGTGATCATCGTGGTGGACGATGAAGATCGGGAAAATGAAGGGGACTTTATTTGCGCTGCTGCTTGTATTTCGCCCGAGATCATCAATTTCATGGCTACTCATGGCCGCGGCTTGATCTGTACGCCGGTTGACGAGCGCCGTGCCGACGAATTGCAGTTGCCGATGATGGTATCTTCCAACACGGCCATGCACGAGACCGCTTTCACCGTTTCCATTGATTTGATTGGTCATGGTTGCACCACGGGAATTTCTGCTTACGACCGGGCGCGAGGCATTCAGGCGCTGATTGATCCTTCAACAAAGCCTATTGATTTCGCGCGCCCAGGACATATTTTTCCATTGCGCGCCAAACAAGGTGGCGTGCTGCGTCGTACCGGTCACACCGAAGCGGCGATTGATCTTGCCAGTTTGGCGGGGTATTATCCGGCAGGGGTATTGGTAGAGATCTTGAATGAAGATGGAACCATGGCGCGTTTGCCGGAGCTGTTGGAAATTGCCAAAAAATTCAACCTCAAGATTGTCGCCATCAAAGATTTGGTGGCTTATCGGATGAAAAACGAAAGCCTGGTACGCCGTGAAATGTCGGTGGAATTGGAC